>NZ_JCAXER010000023.1:0-88373 GCF_059758675.1 Cytobacillus sp. GQ23 | reverse complement strand
CGTTTTAAAGCAACTCTTATATTATAGCAACTTCAGTTATGAAAGTCAACAGCTTTTTTGGTGCGGCCGAGAGGACTTGAACCTCCACGGGGTTGCCCCCACTAGGCCCTCAACCTAGCGCGTCTGCCATTCCGCCACGACCGCTTAATTAAGCGACAAGTAACATCATACCAAAACGTTATACTTAATTCAATGGTAATTAATGGTGCGGGTGAAGGGAGTCGAACCCCCACGCCTTGCGGCGCCAGATCCTAAGTCTGGTGCGTCTGCCAATTCCGCCACACCCGCAATATAAAATTAATAATGGTGAGCCATGAAGGACTCGAACCTTCGACCCTCTGATTAAAAGTCAGATGCTCTACCGACTGAGCTAATGGCTCATTAAAAATGGCTGGGCTAGCAGGATTCGAACCTGCGAGTGACGGAGTCAAAGTCCGGTGCCTTACCGCTTGGCTATAGCCCAATAATTAAAATGGCGATCCCGACGCGAATCGAACCCGCGATTCTCCTGCGTGACAGGCAAGCGTGTTAACGGCCGGAAATAAAAAAGTGACCCGTACGGGATTCGAACCCGTGTTACCGCCGTGAAAGGGCGGTGTCTTAACCGCTTGACCAACGGGCCGTTGTTAGAATATTCTGGCGGAGAAGGAGGGATTTGAACCCTCGCGCCGCTTACGCGACCTACACCCTTAGCAGGGGCGCCTCTTCAGCCACTTGAGTACTTCCCCAAAAATGGCTCCGCAGGCAGGATTCGAACCTGCGACCGTTCGGTTAACAGCCGAATGCTCTACCACTGAGCTACTGCGGAATAATATAAACAATAATAATCTTAATCGATAAAACAGTTAACTTCTTATCGACTCTTCATATTATAAGGACATGGGCTATAAAAGTCAAGCATATTTTTTAAGAGAATTTATTAGCCGTTTGTCCGATTTTGACCTGCGACAATTATTAAATATAATGTGTACCTATTCTAATGTCAACTCTTTTTTAAATTTTAATTTCCCTTTGCATTTTCCGCAGACATACTTTTGAGTATTAACTTTTCTTTTTCTCTGAAAGACTTGGCCGCAATCTTTGCACACATAAACAAGAACCTTAGCAGATCTGTTTGTTTTCGGACGATCAGGCAAGGCTGCACAAAATCGGGGTGCTCCAACTTTCTTCATTAACATTCTGAAGTCCTGATCACGATGTTTGTATCCTTTTCCTTCCAAGTGCAAATGATAATGACATAGCTCGTGTTTAATAATTCCTTCCAACTCTTCGAGACCAAGCTGTTCAAAATACTTTTTGTTTATTTCTACATGATGGGTATTCAGCATATATCTTCCGCCAGTGGATTTTAGGCGTGAATTAAAATATGCCCGGTGGCAAAAGGGCTTGCCAAAGCTTTCTAATGATATCTTTTCAACAAGTGTCTGAAGATCCTGGTCATTCATCGCAATGTTTTTCCTCTCTTATCGTAAACATGACAACCTATTATAGCATACATTATATATACCTTTTACAGCTCTGAATCCGCCTTTCAGCCCAGGGAGCCTTTGTCAGAATTCAATTAATGGGAGGTCATCTTATGCCTGTATGGTTTCAAAATCAAATCCAGCGTGCTTTTTATGAAAAAGACCGCTATCAGATCAAACTGCTGAATCAGTGCTGGTTTTTCTATCGAAAGAAACACTGCTCATAAAAAGCCGGAGTTCAATTCATCGAAACCCCGCGGTAATGACTATGCCAGGATGTCCTTATACAATCTAACTCATTTATTATAATCCATAAAAAGCATAAGCCAAATCACGCAATAAATAGATTTGGCTTATGGCTCGAATGAACTTTAAAGCTATTAGCTTTTATTAATTAGAATGGCCCAGCATTGTTAAAGCGACTCTTCCCTTGTGCTTGTCGACAGAGTCAACCCAGACTGTTACCACATCACCAACGGAAACGACGTCCAGCGGATGTTTGACAAATTTGCGGCTGAGCTTGGAAATATGAACAAGTCCGTCCTGTTTGACTCCAATATCGACAAAGGCCCCGAAGTCTACAACATTCCGCACTGTCCCTTGCAGTTCCATTCCTTCCTGCAGGTCTTCAAGCTTTAGAACTTCTTTTTTCAAAAGGGGCTTTGGCAGCTCATCTCGCGGATCCCTTTCCGGTCTCATTAATGCGTCTATGATATCTTTCAGTGTCAGCTCTCCAATCTCAAGCTCCCGGGCTGTCTGAGAGATATCAATTCCTTTAAGCGCTTCTCTTAGCGATGGCGATCCAAGATCATTTGATTTAAAGCCTAGAGTAGTAAGCAATTTATTTACTTCTGCATATGTTTCCGGGTGGATGCCAGTACGGTCCAGAGGTTCCTTTCCATCGATAATCCGCAGGAAGCCGATTGCCTGTTCATATGTTTTGGCACCAAGCCGCGGAATTTTCTTCAATTGCTTGCGGTCCGTAAACTTTCCTTCCTCATCCCGTTTTTTAATAATATTTAAGGCAACCGTTTTTGACAAACCGGCTACATGCTGCAGTAATGAAGATGAAGCTGTATTTACATTGACGCCCACCTGGTTTACCGCAGTTTCTACTACAAAAGCCAGGGATTCTGACAGCTTTTTCTGGGATACGTCATGCTGATATTGACCAACCCCGACTGATTTCGGATCTATTTTAACCAACTCTGCAAGAGGATCCTGGAGGCGCCGGGCGATTGAAACAGCACTTCTTTCTTCCACCTGTAAGTCAGGAAATTCTTCTCTGGCAAGGTCTGAGGCAGAATATACGCTCGCCCCTGCTTCATTGACAATCAGATAGAATATTTCCTCATCCATGTCCTTTAATATATCTGCGATGAACTGTTCAGTTTCCCTTGAAGCGGTCCCATTGCCAATGGCAACCATTTTTACTTTATAGGATTTTAGAATTTGAATTACTTTCTCCCGCGCCTGATTCGTTTTGGAAACCGGCGGATGCGGATAAATGACTCCGATATCAAGTACTTTCCCTGTTTCATCCACAACAGCCAGCTTGCAGCCTGTTCTGTAGGCAGGGTCCACCCCAAGTACAACCTTTCCTTTTAACGGGGGCTGAAGAAGCAGTTTTCTGAGATTTTCGGAAAAGATCATAATTGCCTGTTCTTCTGCTTTTTCAGTCAGCTCATTCCGTATTTCACGTTCAATCGATGGCATGATCAGGCGCTTATAGCCGTCATCTATGGCTTCCTTTACAACAGGGCCGGCAGGAGAACCCTCATCCTTTACCCACTTTTTATATAAGTACTTTAAAATAAATTCGGTATTAGGCTTAATGTTAATCTTTAAGACTTCCTCTTTTTCACCGCGGTTTAAAGCAAGTGTACGGTGTGGAACTATCTTGCTCACCGGTTCCTCATACTCATAGTACATTTCATAAACGCCTTTTTCATCATTCTCTTTATTCTTCACAGAGGACTCAATGGTACCCTTTTTAGCGGTTTCCATACGGATCCATTTCCTGCTCTCCGCTTCATCTGATACCCATTCTGCGATAATATCCTTTGCTCCAGAGATCGCTTCTTCCGGTGTGGTTACTCCCTTTTCTTCTGATAGGAATTCTTTGGCTTTTGCAGCAGGGGGTTCATTTAGCGAAAAGGTAAGAAGCCATTCAGCAAAGGGTTCAAGTCCTTTTTCTTTTGCGGAAGTCGCTTTCGTGCGGCGCTTTTGCTTATATGGGCGGTATAAGTCTTCTACTTCCTGAAGCTTGACTGCTTTTTCAATTTGGGCTTTTAGCTCTCCTGTCAATTTGCCTTGTTCTTCAATTAAGCGGATGACCTCTTCCTTACGCTGATTAAGGTTTTGTATGTATTGCCAGCGCTCCATGATATCGCGGATTTGAACTTCATCCAGCGCGCCTGTCTGTTCTTTTCTGTACCGCGCGATAAATGGGACTGTGTTTCCTTCTTCCAGTAAACTGATTGTGTTTTTTACTTGTCTAATGGCTATTGATAATTCTCCAGCGATTAGGTTTAGTATTTGGTCTTGTTTATCCAATGTTTTTTCCAAGTTCATTCCTCCATCATAGAGTCTCAATATTTATTTTATCAAAAGAATAAACAAAAAGCTTACCCTGTCTAGAGTAAGCTTCCAAGTATGAAAGTAGCATCATCTGATGTAGATGGATACTGCTTCTTTATATCTTCCGAGATAAGATCAATAGGGAGAAATGCTTTCAGCAAAGATTTAACCCCATGGATATTAAATCCATCTGAGTATATCAAAAATTTAGATTCCGCTTCATACGTAAACCGCTGGGTATGAAACACCTGCGGCCTGCCTGACAGATAACCTGTTACTGGCAGGGGGTAAGTGAGTTTCCCCGTAGAGGAATAAAGGAAAAATCGTATATTCCCTACACAGCTGTAAACAAATTCCCTCGAAGCAAAATGCACTTTAAACAGCGCGACTGCTGCTCCTCTTTTTTGCACAAGAATTTCGTTGCAGAGCTTCATCAGGGTATCTACATCTTTCTCATGATGCTGCTCTACAACGGAAACAACAGCAGAAGAGGCCTCATACGCATATTCCCCGCTTCCAAGGCCATCCGCCAGCACACATACAAAGTATTCATCTGTTGCGGTAAAATAATATCCATCACCACAGAATGACTTACCTTCTTTAGCTGTCTGGTGAGCAATCACTTCGATGTTATCTCTAACCAATTTGGTCATGAAAGGCACTCCGAGTTATTTGTTTCAGAGTGGATCGCTTCCTGAAGCTTTTTAATTGCACGGCGCTGAAGTCGCGAGACATGCATCTGGGAAATCCCCAGTTTATCTCCAGCTTCCTTTTGGCTCATATTCTCAAGATATGTGTATTGTATAATTAATTTCTCTCTCTCAGACAGAACATGCAGGACTTTTTCAAGCACCAGCATTTGATTTACTTTTTCAAAGCCCTCGTCCACATTTCCGACGATATCCAAAAGGGTGACTGTTCCGCCATCAGAATCAGCTTCGATTGAATGGTCAACAGAAAGAGCCTGATAGCTTTTTCCCATTTCCATCGCTTCGAGCACTTCTTCTTCTGATACTCCAAGCACATCGGCAATTTCGTCTACTCTTGGCGACCTATGAAGCTCTGTTGTAAGCTCTTCAACGGTGGCTTTAATTTTCGGACCCAATTCCTTTATACGGCGCGGAACATGAACACTCCAGGTTTTATCCCTTAAGAAGCGTTTAATCTCCCCGATAATGGTAGGAACAGCAAAGGCCTCAAAGGTTTTGCCGAAAGACTCATCATAGCGGCGGATTGCACCCAATAAGCCTATAATGCCTACCTGGACAATATCCTCATGATAAGATCTCCCCTTTGAGTACTTGCGGGCAATGGCTTCAACTAAATTCTGATATTGTAGAACCAGTGTATTTTGAGCATCTTCATCCTGATGAAGCTGGTAGGCTTTGATTAAAGCATTTGTTTCTTCTTTGGATTTTTGGTTAGGTTGAGATTGTTTTTGCATCCCTCTCCACCTGCTCTCCTTCTAGGTATTTGGTCATAAAGACCGTAACACCCTCTTTGTGATGAATTCTAACTTCATCCATCAATGTCTCAATCAGGTATAGACCCAAGCCTCCTTCACGCAAAAATTCCACAGAATCGGTCTGGTCATATGGCCCAATGCCTTGTCTGGCAGATTGGAAATCAAAACTTTTTCCGCTGTCCGCGACCATTACCTCAAGACGGTCAGGATATAAACCGAACCCGATGACTACTTCCCCTTGCTCATTCTGTTTGTATGCGTGTTGAACTGCATTAGTGCAGGCTTCACTTGTCGCGATTTTAAGATCTTCAATTTCTTCATAGGCAAAACCCATTCTGCTGGCAATCCCTGATAATGTCAGGCGGATTACCCCAACAAATTCCGGCTTGGCCGGAATTTTCACCTCTATATAATCAAATGGCTCGTTCATTGTACTCCACCTTCAATCCCGCTGTTAATATCGATAATATCTGCTAGGCCTGTAATTTCGAAAAGTCTCTTTAAACGGTCCGATAATCCAACAATCTGGAATTTGCCGTTATTGGCACGGACATTTTTAAATACACCAACAAATACACCTAAGCCGGTACTATCCATATAAGAGACCTCAGATAGATTGACCACCATTTCTACGCCTTCCTTTTCTGTTAAAGGAAAAAGCTCTTCACGGAGTTTAGGTGCTGTATACGCATCAATTTCTCCGCTTATCATTGCTTCAATCAGCATATCATTTTCTTTTACATCTATAGTAATATTCATAATAGACCCACCTCTTTACATGTCAACTGCTTTTTACTAATTACCCGCTTTTGAAACCCATTAAACATTTCTTTTTAAAATAATTAAGGTAAAATCATCACGCAATTGAAAATGCTGAAGTTTTTCAAGTTCTTTATATACGCTATTAACTATTTCCTGTGCACTTAAATGAATGTATTTCTTGATTAATTCCAGCAATGATTCCTTTTCTATAAACCCTTCTTCTGTACGGCATTCAGTAACCCCATCTGACATTAATATAATCATATCTCCGGGATTTACTCCTTTTTCGTACTGGCGGTATTTCGTTTTTTTATCAATACCGAGAAGCAGCCCTTTTGCAGTCAGCTCGGTAAATTGCTCATTCGCAGCATTATAGAACAATCCCGGCTCGTGTCCTGCAGAACCATATGAGAACATATGGGTGTTTGTATCATATATTCCATAAAACATGGTAATGAACATCGTTAAATCTACGTTCTGTTCAACTACCCGATTAAGATTTTCAAGGACCGTTTTAGGGTCATTGCGGTTTTCAGGCACGCTGTCCATAGCATATTTAATCATGGACATACAAAGAGCTGCCGGAAGCCCTTTTCCGATTACATCAGCAATGGCGATGCTGATTGTGCTGTTTTCATCCTGAACAAAGTGGAAATAATCACCGTTCATATGCTTGGCAGGAACACTTATTGCGCCGATATCCAGCCCCTCAACAGAAGGAACCTGCGTGCCCAGCAAGGTTTGCTGAACGTTCGCAGCTATTTCCATTTCTGTCCTGAGTTCCTGCTGAATATGTTTTAGGCTCTGATGTTCTCTATAGGCAAAACCATAACCTATCATGACTTCCAGAAGGATATCAAAAGAATGGTGAACGTATTCAGGCAAGTCCGGATAAAGTTCACCCATCAGGTTTTTATGAACGCTGATAATCTCTTCAGGAGAGATTTTGTGCTCGATCGACTTCCTGCTGAACTTCTGGCCCTGATATAAGGCCTGTTCAGATTGTTCCTTAATATAATTCTCAAGAATATCCCGATACTTTGATTCCATCATTTCTCGGAAATCCATAACGCTTCCCCCTAACGAAGCCACTTAGTTGCTTTTATATCTGTTCCGGTCCCGGGATTGGAGTCAATTAAGAACTCATCCATTAACCGCTTCACACCTGGAAGGCCGGCTCCTAATCCTCCTGATGTCGAGTATCCATCTTCCATTACTTGGCGTAAATCATTGATACCAGGGCCGCTGTCTACCGCAACTATACGCAATCCCGCTTTTCCGCCGTCGTATATTTTCTCAATGCAGATTTGCCCCTGTCCGGCGTATAAATAAATATTACGGGCAAGCTCACTAATGGCTGTAGTGATTCTAGCCTGGTCAACTGTACCAAAACCAAGCTCTTTAGCAACATTCCGCCCTAGCTGGCGGGCTGCAACGATGTCCCATTCGTTTATGATTTTAACGCAGGATTGGTTTTCCATACAGTTACTCCCCCAATTCCTGTTGTAATTTCTCCAAACCTTTTTCTAGATCTAATGCAGTAAGGACATCATCTAACCCAATACCTAACTCAATAAGCGTAATTGCTACAGCAGGCTGTATCCCGGTTATGACTACTTTTGCACCCATCAGTTTGGACATATTTATTACGTCGCCTAGAACTTTAGCGATGAATGAATCAATAAAGTCAATGGATGTTAAATCAATCACGACTCCATTTGCGCTCGTCTCATGGATTTTATGAAGCAGATCCTCCTGAAACTGCAGAGCAGTCTGGTCATCTAATTCCCACTGGATGGAGACTAACAGGCAATCGTTCAGCTTTAAAATTGGGATTCTCACTCTCATTCCGCTCCCTCCACCTTCACAATTTTGCGGCTGGTTAACTCAAGAGCCGCTTCTACTCCCTTTTTCAAGGTGTTTTTTGTAGTGAACTGATTTAAATCAATTCCCAGGTTTACAATGGTCTGGGCAATCTCAGGGCGTATGCCAACGAGCATGCATTTAGCGCCGACAAGTCTTACAGCATCCGCAGCCTGTATAATATGATGGGCTACCATCGTATCAACAACCGGTACACCTGTTATATCTATTAAGACTACTTCCGAACGGTGTTTAACCACTCCATGTAAGAGGTTTTCCATAATCTGCTTTGCTCGCTCGGTATCTATGGTACCTACAAGAGGCATGACCGTAATCCCTTCGAATACAGGGATCAATGGTGCGGACAGTTCCTGAAGGGCGATTTTTTGCAGGGATACTGTTCTTTCCCAGGTGGCCGAATACATATTTACCACTTCATTCACCATGGGAGTCATCCAGCCATCGAATTCATAAACGACTTTCATTTGATTTTCCCGGGTGACAATCCCGGCATTCTGCATAGCTTCAAATACAATCTTACCGAATGTTTGGAGCCCTTTTGTCACAAAACTGAGCGGCCACCCCAATCGCACAATTTTCTCAGAGAAATCACTCAACTTTGAAGTGAATTCCTCATTTGAGCTTTTTATATTTGAAATAATCAGGTCAATGAATTCCCGGCTTGTTCCTGTAAATACCTGATCGGAAACTACCTTTGTAACCCGTTCATCCGCACTTTCCTTTGTAGCCTCAAGCCAATCATTAAAGATAGAATCTTTATTATTTTGTATAAAATTCAATATTGTCGAATTCATTTGTTCCTCCCTATTTTATCATATATCTATTATTAGCCTTCCAATTCCCCTTTATTGTATAGAAGCAAAAAAATCTTCCTGTTTACGTATACACCAATTAAATGATAACAATGAATGCCAGTCAAATGAAACCTATAGGGTCTGCAATTAATAATTACCAGCTATAGGTCAATTCGACAATTTCTTATAAAAACCCTTTTTCCAGTGTGCTGAATTCCTGCTAAACAGAAGGTTACTCCCAGCCGGAAACGGGTATATTTACAAAACCAGACAATTATATAGATTAAATGACTTTTCTTTTTACCCTATTGAAAAGTAACTAAACCTTTTTTGGCTGAAAAAATAAAAAAACGCTCTTCATAAGAGCGTTTGTTAAAATTCGATGAGGCCTAAGCTGATTTGCACGGCTTCATCCACTTTTTCCATCATTTCGTCATCGAGATGGGTTATTTTATCGGTTAAGCGTTGTTTATCAATTGTACGAATCTGTTCTAATAAGATGACCGAATCCCTTTCAAAACCATAACGCTTCGCATCAATTTCAACGTGAGTAGGCAGCTTTGCTTTTTGGATCTGAGCTGTGATTGCTGCAACAATTACTGTGGGACTAAACCGATTCCCGATGTCGTTTTGGATGACAAGCACTGGACGGACGCCGCCTTGTTCTGAACCAACAACTGGGGATAGGTCTGCAAAATAAACGTCACCACGTTTGACAATCAAAGGATTATCCTCCGCTAACTAGACGTTCAACTGTGTGTTCTGCCTCATATTCCGCTTGAAATGCTTCAGATGCAATCGTCAAATTTATTTTCGCCATCTCCATGTAGCCTCGTCTCATGGACTCGCGAATTTGTCTCTTTTTGCGTTCGCGCAAATACATTTTGGTTGCTTGATAAATGAATTCGCTCCGGTTAACGTTTTCCTGTTTAGCAAATCCGTCTAACTCGGTTAAAAGATGCTGCGGTAATTTTACCATTATCTCTGTTGTTGTGCTGGACTCAGACACAAACATACACCTCCACCATCACTACACACCATTTTTATATCTACCATTTTCAATATTACCATTAATAAAGCCTAATGCAAAGGGGATTCTTTAATTCTTCTGTATTATCGGCCAAAAAAATAGTTTTTTATGCATGACTTTAGAAAAGTGGAAGCGCCGCTGAACATTCATTCGTTACAGCAGATAATTAATTCCCCCGATAATTTCACCATCTCTTTTATATATGCGCGGAACGCGGGAAGATACCATACAGGTAACTTCATAATTGATGGTTTCAAGCTTTTCCGCGATTTCATCAACTGAGATCTTTTCTTTCCCCTGTTCGCCGATCAGGGTTACCCTCGTTCCTACAGGCATTTGATGAGGGATCTTAATCATACATTGATCCATGCATATCCTTCCAACAATTGGAACCCTTAATCCTTCAGCAAGCACTTCCTGGCCCTGAAGCTTCCGGATCCAGCCATCTGCATAGCCAATCGGCAGTGTCGCAATCCATTCATCTTCTTGGGCTTCATAAGTTGCACCATAGCTGACTTTCTCACCTTTAGTAAGCTTTTTCACGTGAACAATAGAGGTATGGAGAGAAAAAGCCTCTTTCAGTTCGAACGGAAGTACAGGCTTTATTTCCATGGATGGAGCCAGTCCGTACATGCTGATTCCCATTCTGACAGCATGTAAATGCGCTTTTTGAAACCTGAGTCCCGCTGCACTGTTGCTGGTGTGGACGTATTTCGGCAAGGTCTCAAGCCAGCTGGTCATTTCTTCAAACCTGTTCAGCTGCGTTTCAAAGTAAGCATTGTCCAATGAATCCGCTGTGGCGAAATGCGTAAATACCCCCTCAAGCTGAAAACGCTTGTCCTCTTTGATAGCGCTCTCAATTCCCTCGAGCTCTTCCTGGCTGCGAATCCCCAGGCGTCCCATGCCTGTATCAAGCTTTAAGTGAATATTCAGAGTTACGTCTTTTACATATTCAGATGCTTGTAACAGCCATTCCTGTTGAAAAACAGTGAGAGAGATATTTTTTGCTGCGGCTTCGCCAGCGTGCTCCGGACGGCTTGCTCCCATTACCAAAATTGGTGCTTCAATTTTTTTCATCCTTAAAGCCATTGCCTCATCCAGAGTCGCAACCGCAAGAGAGGATGCCCCCGCTTCCAGCGCAGCCTTCGCTACAGCTGCATCCCCATGCCCATATCCATTTGCCTTTACAACCGCAATAACCTTTGTTCCGTCTTTTACATGTTTTTTCATTGACTCTACATTATATGAAATATGGTCCAGATTTATCTCTGCCCAAGTGTCCCGATACATTTTTGTCTGTTCACTCATCGTTGTGCTCACGTCCTTAGCCATTGCTTTTATACATGTCGATTATCAAACTCGGCAGATCATTTGTCAAATGGATATTCTGCTGATATTGGGATTTTATGAAGGGAGAAGGTCAAAATAGTGGTGCAGGTTATGAACCTTGGGGGATTATTTAGGATTCTGCGAGGCTTTGATACGGGTGTTGTGTCCGAGCCCTGGCTTACTTTGGACTCAAGACTCCTGGTTCCTCTGTTTTGAATCCACACCTCATCTTACTTCCCTGCCTAAATCTAACGCTCGTATCCGCCTCCGCCCCACCTCAACAAAAAAAAGCAGACCCTGCACGGCCTGCTTTTAAGCATTGAGTTATTTTACCATCTCACCTTGTACTGTGCGGGCGATTTCGGTCATTTCTTCAGGTGATAGATCGTTGGATGCGATCATATAGTCCACACCCTGGTAGGTCCAGGAGATCGTGTTGTCAGAAAGTGCACCTATGGTGAAGCCAAGGTCAACCGGTTCGCCTTTAACAGACGTAACAACGGATGATGTCGGCATAACAGATGCCTTTTCCTGCACTAGCGTGAATGATTTTTCTCCATCATATGTTAAGACTACACGCTTGCCGTCTTCTGTTTTTATCTCCTGTTCATCAACCAGCTTTACATCTGCCATGTCCATCTGCGGATATTTAACTGTAAATTCCTGATCATCCACCTCAGCCATAACCGGCACTTCAAGCTGGGCGCCTGTCATGTTCTTCTGCATGTCAAAGTCTTTCTTATCAAAACTCGCATTGAACTTTACTTTCGAAAATTCTACAGTTACAAGTGCATTTTTATCAGGGTCCATAACCTTCACACTGACTGGGGATAAATCGGACTTCTTAAGCTTGATTTCCTGTACAGGAAGCATCTGATTATTTTGATAGCGTGTTTTTGTTTCAAACACATAATGTTCCTTTGTAGCGGAGAACTTCGCTTCCTTATCCTCCACAATGTCCTTGACTAATGATTCGTATAAATATGCCTGACTGCTATTCTGCGGCCAATCACTCTGGAAGCGGAAGCTTTTATTCAGCGCAGGAGTGAGGACAAATACACCGTCATTGTTTCGCAGAATCATCTGGCTTTGTTCCTTTTGGGCGTTTTTCAGGTTTACCCGGTAAAAATCCGGATCTTTATGCCAAACTTCTATATCATATGTCTGCGGGTCCGTTCCCATCTGCAGAGTCATCTTTGCCTCTGCCTTGTATCCCTTAACGTCTTCGAGCTTTTTATCTAGATCCTTTACAACATCCTCCTGTGTTTTAGATCCACAGGCAGACAATGCAAGAACAACCAAAAGCCCGGCAAGCAGCATGAACCACTTTTTCTTCATTCCTTCAGCCCCTTTGTCTCATTTCAGTGAGATTGGCCGAACCTTCGGCCTGTCTCTCCTATCGCATTATGAATATATGAGACAACCTTAAGGAATATGCTAGGAGGAATGACAAGCTTTTGAAAATCTTCCCGATTGAAACACCAATCAGCGGGGAGTACATTTCACCCCGCAATTTGTTAGTTGAGTCCCACAGAAAGTGTGCTGCCTCAGGATTTGGCGTTTTTTTGTTCTCAGACATTACCGGGCATTTTACCCCTTAGACTAATCATCTTTTTCTATAACCACCTGGGCTACTGCATACTCCCTGCTATGGGAAATCGACAAGTGAACCCCCTCTTTAACTGGCTTCGAAATAAACGGCTTACCCTTTTCATCCTTTTCAATTTCAATATCCTGAAAGGAAAGGTCTTCGCCGATCCCGGTTCCCCATGCCTTTGAAAAAGCTTCTTTCGCCGCAAATCTCCCTGCAAGAAACTCTGCACGCCTTTTTTCCGGCAATTGCTGATAGCTCTTCAGCTCTTTTGAGGTTAAAACCCGAGCAGGAAATCGGTCCTGCCTGCCAAGAATTTTTCGTATCCGCTCTAGATCCGCAATGTCAATCCCAATACCGGAAATCATCTCTCATCTTCCTTCTATTTATATTATTTTCTGCATAAAGAATACAGTAGAAGCCGAATTATGTACACTTTATCTCCTGAATAAGTGTTATGGCATGCTGAAATCCCGTTTTTCAGGCTATGATGTAGATACACGTTCAAACAATTCAAGCACGGAGGAGAGCCATGTTTACAAGAACGGAAAGCTTCAAAGAATTTATCCGCTACTACCCTGTTGTTACTGCTATCATTTGTATCCATATTATCATCTATCTATTAACCGTCATTCCCCTATTCCCAAATTCACTTGTATTTGAGAAGCTTGCTGGTGTCAATTTATATATTGTGCAGGGTGAATACTGGCGTCTGCTGAGCCCAATCATATTGCACAGCGGCTTCTCCCATGTTTTATTTAACAGCTTTTCACTCGTTCTATTCGGTCCAGTTTTGGAAAGGCTCATCGGAAAAACCAGATTCATTCTGCTTTATATCACTGCGGGAGCAGCCGCCAATCTTGCTACACTCATCCTTGAGCCATTAACGTATATTCACGCGGGCGCCAGCGGTTCAATCTTTGGCCTGTTCGGTTACTTTGCCGCAATCTTAGTTTTTCGAAAAGAGCTTTTATCCAGGGAAAACTCACAAATCATCCTGACCATTACCATCATCGGGGTAATCATGACCTTCCTTCAGCCAAACATCAATGTAACGGCACACATATTCGGCCTGATTGCCGGCTTCCTGATTGGCGCAGCCTCTCTCGCCAAGGGCCGTACATCCACTTCATCAGGCATCACACGGTCAGGCGGTCTTTCCGGAATAAGGCCGTCTTTAAGAGGAGTGCCTGCATCAAGGCTTGCTGTTTGGGGAGTCATTGTTATTTTAGCCATAGTGGGGTTTTTAGCCAGATAGGGGGACGCGAAGCTGGACAGGTAAATAAAAAAAGCGCTCAGGGGCGCTTTTCTTTTAGCTTCAGTCCGGTATAAGAATACCATTTATAGATAGCATATACTTCCTGTTTGTCGAGATCCCGGACAGTTCCGCCTGTCCCGCCTGCCCCCGACATAGCCGCAGCTTTTATGGTAGCCAGACTGCGTTTTTTCTGAAAATAGCTTTCTTTCACGGAGAGGGACTGAATTCGGCTTCTCCTCATAAAAACTGTAGCTCTCACTATTCCGCGATATCTGAGTGCAAGCTGCTGTGAGCTGATTTCCCAGCCCGCATCCCTGTATTTGAGATAAGACCAGCCCATTGCAAAGATCAGCAGCACCAAAGATAAATATCCCCATGGCCTGAAAAAGAGGAGCGGCCCACCCACAAAAGGCAAAATCCACAGAAATCCTCTCCATAAATAGCGGTTTAGCGCTCTTTTCGGAGCTTTAAAGAAAACCGGCTGCAGTTCATACTGTGGCAAGTGGGGCTTTAACAAACCGGCAATCCTCGTTTTTTTTACGATCGGCAGGATCATTAGGCGGGAGCTTTCATTGTCTTCAATGGAACCACCGGCACTTTCAATATAGACTGTTGCCAGACCAAATGGCTGCCTAAGAAGATTTTCCCTTATTTGAATAGCCTGTATGCGGTTCAGCGGGATCGTCATCTGCCTCTTTTCAAGCAAGCCTCTGCTAATAATCAATTCCTTCTCACTTTTTAATAATGTAAAGCCGGCGTATTTCAGCATGCTCCCTACAAGAGCGATCAGCCATGCCACAAGAAAAACGAAGAATACCAGTATACTGACAAATATCATTCCATTTGCAATAAACCCTTCGACTCCGGCGAACACCTTTTCATAGGGTATGATTTCTTCAAACTGAAACACAAAAGCAAAGACTGCTGAAATAACGACCCCTGCCCCGCCGGAAGTTGATGCCTGAAGGAACAATTCTCCAGGAGTAATCTTATAGATCACTTCCCGGTTCTCCAATGCTGTTTTCATTTCTGAAGGATTATTTTTGGCAGCTGAAAATGCCTGCTGAATGAAATCAGCATCCTCTTTGGATATAGCCGTCAATACCGCTTCTGCCTCACCCGCACCGCTGGAGCCCGCTGTTTCCACCTTCATTTTTACAAGTCCAAAGGGTCTTTGCAGCAAGCCTTCCGATAAATCGAGACTTTGGATTCTTTCAAGCGGAATATATCTTTTCTTCCTTACCAGAACACCATACTCGATTCGAAGCTCGCCTTCCTCCAGTCTATAGGTATATCTCCACCAGGTAAGGATCCCGATTAAAAAAACCGCGATGATGACTCCTATAGACAGGACAAGCTGAATAATGTCTCCATTTCCTCCTCTGCTTCCAAAGACGACAAAAATAAGAAATGGCACCAGCATTTCCTTAAGGTGTTTCAGGAAATTGGCTATTGCGGATATTGGGTGCAGCCGCTTCGGATTAGACATCATTTTCTGCAGCCCTTGCCAGCTGAGAAATGAAAAAGCGCAATTCCTCAGCTTCATCCACATCCAATGCCGGTATTTCATGTATCGTCGCAGCTGTTGAGATGGTCACGGTAGCCAGGCGATATTTACGCAATATCGGCCCTTGCCTCGTATCCACATGCTGCACCCGAATCATAGGAACAAGCGTCCTTTTTATCACAAATAGCCCGTGTTTGAGCTCTATTTCATTTTCCCGGACCTCATACCTCCATCTTTTCCACCTTAAAGATGGTAACGTCATTATGACCAGGTAGGCATACGCAGAAAAAAACATTAAAGACGCTCCAATAACCCAAATAGGCCAATCAAACAGGATGGCGGCAGCAATAGCGCCACCTGACAACACAAAAGGAAAAACAGAGTGGAGCGTGCCTGAGATTCTCCAGGCAAGCAGCCCCCTTGCCGGGATCCTTTTATGCGGCTCTGTAATCATGCAGTACCCCCCGCAATTCCATAAAATTATTTGATTTTAAAATCCGCTCTATCACTTCTATAAGTATACATGACAGAAAAAAGAAGTGTCTCCCTTTTATGAAAAAAGTGGGGGGTACAGATTATATTTCAAAGCCGGATGAATCAATAAAGGTCAGATTGGGGTTCCTTTTCAAATCCTCAGCAAGCTTAAACAGGGCGCTGTCCTTCATTTTCGCTTCGATCATGCAATGTATCTCAGGCACTGACCCCTTAATGTTCTGCAGAAACTCCATGAACATTTCAGCATCAATATAATCCGCATGCGCTCTGAAATCTTTGTCTGATTTGGGGCTCGAGATATGCATTTTCACAGGCAGTTCTGAATGACCCCATGTCGCCGCTACCCTTTCCCATTGCCCTATCCAGTCATCATTTTTGAAGTTCGCAAGGTGGTGGTGGTAATCAAATACAAGCGGAATCCCCAGCTTTTCACAAAGGTAGAGAGTATCATCAAGTGTAAAGGTGGTATCGTCATTCTCAAGAATAATCATCTGCTGGATTCCGGGAGGCGTAAAGCCCCAATTATGGATAAATTGCTCGAGTGCTTTTTCTTTATCATCATATCCGCCGCCCACATGCAGAACACAGCGGTGAGCTGGATTAAGATGCATGCCTTTCAGAAGGGCCTCATGCATAGCCAGTGTTTTGATGGACATATTCAATGTATCAACTTTCGGTGTATTAAGGAGCACAAAGTGGTCCGGGTGAAAATCCACACGCATCGGATGTTCATCCAGAAAGTCGCCAATCCTGGACAGAATATCTCTAAGGGGACGCATATACTTCCAATCAGAGAGTTCCTCATGATTTGCAAGGGGAATCAGCCTAGAACTGAAGCGGAAAAAGTGAATATCATGGGCTGCATTGTGCTTGAGCAGCCTGAGGCAATTCTCGAGATTTGAAATGGCGATTCGTTCCAGTCTTGCTATAGCCGCCTCCCGGTTTTTAATACTTGAGAATTGTTTGAACGTCATCGTTTGTGATGGCGATGCGTTTTTCAGGTTCATACTCATCGCAACATACCCAAGGCGTACAATCGTCATGTCGATTCCTCCCGTTCAGCATTTCCCATTAGTATGTACGACAGCTCTTGAGAAATTGCATGTTCGGGCTTGCTCTGTATGAGACTAAATAAAAAAGAGAGCAGATTTCTGCTCTCCAAATTTCTTATCTATAGCTGTTTGAACGGCTGTTGTTCTGGCTTGGGCGTTTTCCAGTGTGGCCTTGGCGTGATTTGTATGATCCCTTTTGGCCGCCCTGTCTGCCTCTTCCATTGTATCCTCCGCGGCTGCGGTCATTCGGCTTTCTGTCGCGTTTAGATGGAAGCGGCTTTTCCTCTGTTAATTTAACAGGTGTTGTATCAGGTTCTTTGGTCAGCATCTTCAGCACTGCCTGAACAACTGTCGAAGCGTCCTTTTGTGCCAGAAGCTGATCTGCCGCTTCTTTATAGCTTTCAAGATTGTTTTCCTCTATGGTTTGCATGATTTTTTCCATTACAGCTTTTTGCTGGCCTTCAAGCGCCTCATCAAGTGTTGGAGCATCCATGCGTTCCATTTTTTTCTTGGTTGTACGTTCTACTACATGCAGATACGATTTCTCGCGCGGGTTGATGAATGTCATTGCAACACCCGTTTTTCCAGCACGTCCGGTCCGGCCAATGCGGTGAACATAGCTTTCAGGATCCTGAGGAATATCAAAATTGTATACATGCGTTACGCCGGAAATGTCCAATCCGCGTGCCGCAACATCTGTCGCCACAAGGACGTCAATGCTTCCTTCTTTGAACTTCCTAAGTACAGAAATCCGTTTAGCCTGGCTTAAGTCACCATGTATTCCTTCAGCCATATATCCGCGAAGATTTAAGGCTTCAGCCAGTTCATCAACACGGCGCTTAGTACGTCCGAATACAATCGCCAATTCCGGAGATTGGATATCCAATAGTCTTGTCAGCACATCAAATTTATTTTTTTCATGCGTTTCAATATAGAATTGTTCAATAGATGAAACAGTCATTTCCTTCGCTTTTACGCGGACAATCTGAGGGTCCTTCATAAAGCGTTCTGCCATTCTGCGGATTGGCGCAGGCATTGTTGCAGAGAAGAGCAGTGTTTGGCGCTCTTCAGGAATTTGAGCAAGGATTGCTTCAATATCGTCAATGAATCCCATGTTGAGCATTTCATCCGCTTCATCAAGGATAGCCGTATGCACATGGTCCAGACGCATCGTTTTGCGGTTGATATGATCCAAAATACGTCCTGGTGTTCCAACGATGATATGCGGTTTGTTCTTTAAAGCGCGGATTTGGCGGTTAATATCCTGGCCGCCATAAATGGAAAGGACTTTCGTTCTTTTTCCGTAGCCGATTTTATACAATTCTTCCGATACTTGAATCGCCAGCTCACGAGTTGGGGCAATAACAATTCCCTGAATGTAATCTTTCGTGTTGTCGATTTTGTCAATCATCGGGATTCCAAATGCAGCCGTTTTTCCTGTTCCTGTCTGCGCCTGCCCGATCAGGTCTTTATTCTCCAAACTTAACGGAATGGTCTGGGTCTGAATAGGAGTCGCCTCTTCAAATCCCATTCGTTTCAGTGATTTCATTGTCTCTGGGCTGATGCCCAAGTCTTGAAACTTTGTCAATGTATTCATTCTCCTTCTAATCATAGAAAAATTTTGTCCCTGCAAACCTGCAGGCAGGAGTTCTCCTGAAAAATTGGCCTATGAGTCACTCTTCCGGACGATTATAAGAAATGTTATGGCACACCCTGTAAGGAGCCTTTTCACCTGCAGTTCCCGGCATTTAGATGCTGTAACTTCTTATTTTTATAAAAAGTGCGGTTATGTTTCGTTAAGAAGAGTCCCACTCACTATGAAACCCGCTTGAGGAAAGGATGAGGGTAAATTCTATCCAAATTGTTCACGGACAATCAGGTCTCTTAAGATAAGTTCAGTCAAAGAGAAAGCACTTATCTGTTTATGGCCTTACTGAAGTACGCCTCTTTCAGCTATACTTCTGTATTTAATGAAAAAAGACATTCTCCTGATGGAGTATGTCCGGGTTCTCAAAAGAAGTTCCTGTTGGCACTTTGGTGTTTATATTACCATTTCCAAGTAAGCATTGCAAACTTGAAGGCTAGCTGAAAACCTTATCATTCAGGCTTTTTTTGCAGAAATCCAAGGATCTCCCGGAAGAGGCGGTCCCCTTCCCCGCAATGGCAGATAAGATGCTTCGAATCTTTAATAAAAATTAACTTTTTGGCCGTTGAACCAATATTATTATATAAATATCTGGCGCTTCTCGGAGGGACAACTCCATCACTTTCGCCTTGCGCAATCAATGTCGGCACAGTGATCTGGTTTAAAATAGGTCTAATCGAAGCCACCAGCCTGCGGAATTGAAGTGTTGCCGTGATCGGTGTCGCACTGATTTTCCGCTTATATCTGACGAACATTTCATTGTCAGCGAGCTTCCCTCTGAATGCATCTCTTACCATCTCTTTAATATCGAAGAACATCTGCTTCGGGTTTACGTAATAAGCCGCAGCACTGAGCAGTACCAATTTATCTACAGGGTAATGAACAGTTAAATAGCTGGCTATCAGGCCCCCCATTGAAAAGCCGATGACATATACTTTTTCACAGCGGCTAATAAGCCTCTTCAGCTCTTCCTCTGCATGCTCAATCCACTTGTTATAGGCAATTCCTTTCAGATTCAGCTCATCGCCATGACCCGGCAATGTCGGCACAGAAATCTCCCAGTCTGTATTCTCTTTTAAATACTCTGCCAAAGGTTCTACTTCAAATGGAGCTCCTGTAAAACCATGTATGCACATGCAGCCAATCATCCACAAGTCACCGCCATCTTATTAATGTAAGTCTATTCTATTTTACACTTTTTCCTTTTTGGCATACTAATCAAACCTTCCCGGAGATAGAAATTACAGTGAAGGAACTATATAAAAATAATTTAAGCCCCTGTTCCACGTGGAACAGGGGCTTATTTCCTATAATAACAGATATATACAATTCAAAATGGTATTGCTGAAAGGGTCATGAAATCATCATGTTTGTATTAGTCCAGCACCCCTTCTGTTTAAGTCAAAAGGCTCTAAAATACTATTGAAGGGCTGATACAACTTCTTCAAGCTTCATGCCACGGGATGCCTTGACCAGCACAATGGTTTCCTGATCGGCATGTTTCTTTAATTCCCCGATCAGATTCTGTTTGTCAGTAAAGGCTGTCACCCGTTCATGGGGCAGGACTTCCTTCGCACCCTTGGCGATAAATTCGCCAAGCTTACCAAAAGTAAATACGTAATCAACCTTTTTTGCATCCACGGATTTTCCGATGGAGTAATGGAAATCCTCCTCTTGCGGACCAAGCTCCAGCATATCGCCAAGAACAAGAATTTTCTTTTTATAGCCAGGCAGATTGGCGACCAGTTCGATGGCGGCATTCATGGATGTTGGACTGGCATTATAGGCATCATTAATGATTTTCTCACCCATTTTGCCCTCAAGAAGCTCCATTCTCATATTTGTCAGCTTTAAGCTTGCAAAGCCTTCGTTCATCTTTTCATAAGGAACGCCAAAATGGGACGCTGCAATCATCGCTGCAAGAGCATTGAGAACATTATGGGTGCCCAGTACAGGCAGATAAAACTCCTCGCTGGATACATTGATCCCAAATGTGCTGCCGCTGTCATTCTGCTTGATATCAACCGGATACACATCGTTTTTCCCTGTTCTCCCAAAGGTTCTTACTGCGGCAGAACCATTGTAGGTTTTCAGCTTTTCATTAAGAAGAGGCTCATCACCGTAATAGATAACGAGGCCATTTTCCTGAAGGCCGTTTACGATCTCCAGCTTCGCTTCAGCAATCCCTTCTCTGGAACCTAAATCCTGCAGATGGGATTCGCCTATATTCGTAATAATCACGGCGTCCGGACGGGCAAGCTTTGTAAGAAAATCAATTTCTCCTCTTCCGCTCATTCCCATTTCCAGTACGGCGATTTCCGTATCTTCCTCAAGAGCTAGAATGGTTAAGGGCAGACCGATATGGTTGTTATAGTTGCCTTCTGTTTTTTGAACCTTGAATTTCAGTGACAGAAGGTTTGCAGTCATATCCTTGGTTGTGGTTTTGCCGTTGCTTCCTGTAATCCCTGCTACCTTTATATTTAATTCATTCCGATAGCTTCTCGCCAATTCCTGAAGTGCCGTTAGGGTATCTTCGACAATCAGGATGGGTAGATGATGGGGGGGATTGGGGACATCCCTTTGCCAAAAGGCCGCAGCTGCCCCCTTTTCAATGGCATCTTCGACAAATCGGTGGCCATCCGAATTTTCCCCTTTAAAAGGAACAAATAAATTCCCCTTCCCGATTTTTCTGGAGTCAATGCTGACGCCCTGTATGGAAGTGTCATTAAAAGAAGATACATCATTATCGACTTTAATCATCTGTGTAATTTCCTGAAGTTTTTTCTTAATCATATGGCGCCTCCTATTGGGCAAAATCACGAGTCCTGATTTTGCCAATTATGTATGAACAAAAGGAACACGGCAAAAATGCCGTGTTTCCTTAAACAGTTTGCCTTTTTACATGGTGTGCTTGATGCTTTGTTTCTCAGTATGGCGTTCGATGGCCAAATTGACAAGCTTCTCAATCAGCTGAGGATATTCTACACCCGTATGCTTCCAAAGAAGCGGGAACATGCTGAAAGGTGTAAAGCCCGGCATGGTATTTACTTCATTAATGTATAACTTACCCTCTCTGGTCAAGAAGAAATCAGCCCGGACAAGACCGGAGCAGTCAAGAGCCTTAAATGCCTTAATGGCCATGTCTCTCAGTTCACTGTACTCACTTTCGGAAATTTCGGCAGGGATGATTAATGCTGTATCTCCATCCTCATATTTCGCCTTATAGTCATAGAATTCAACCTTCGGGACAATTTCTCCGGCAACAGAGCATTCCGGATTATCATTGCCCAGCACGCCTGCTTCAATTTCTCTTGCAGTAACGCCTTCTTCGATAATGATTTTACGGTCAAATTGGAAAGCTTCTTTAAAAGCCTCCTCAAGCTCGGAGCGGTTCATGCACTTGCTGATGCCCACACTTGAACCGAGGTTGGCCGGTTTTACGAAGCACGGGTAGCCGAGTTCTTTTTCCACCTTATCATAAGCTGCCTCAGTTTCATTTTCCCACTCACCTCGGATAAACCAGACATACTTCACTTGCGGAAGGCCAGCCTGTGCAAATATATTCTTCATGATGACCTTATCCATGCCCGCAGATGAAGCCAATACTCCATTTCCTACATAAGGCAGGTTTAAGAGCTCCAAAAGCCCCTGAACTGTACCGTCTTCCCCGTTCGGACCGTGAAGCAGCGGGAAGATCACATCAAATGGGCTTTTCTCCTGGGCATCCTGGAAAAGGGTCGGTGCCAATGCTGTCGGAGGCAGTGCTTCCCCTCGTGAGAATTCAAGCTCCTTTACATTGGAAACAGGACCTTGCAGCTGAGGGCCCTTCACCCATTGTCCCTCTTCAGATATATAAATAGGATGAATTTCAAATTTTTCTAAATCCAAGGCTTTAATGACAGCCATTGCAGTCTGCATAGATACTTTATGCTCTGCAGATTTTCCGCCGTATAAAAGGCCAACCTTTGTTTTCATAAAAAGAACCTCCAATATTCAATCATGGCTTCTTATGCCGTTTATTTTTCTTAAGCTGTTTATATGTTCATTCAAGCTACTCTATATTGTAACACTTTCACATTTAAGAAAGGGAGTGATTACATGTTCAATTCTTCAGGAATTTTTTTCTGCCCCTACGCCCATATTTCTATATGTATGACTGAGAGCTATAAAAGGAAACTTAATCAAAATAATTTCCTTTTCTGGCATTAATTATTTTAGGAAAACGTTTACCCCCCTTTAATTGAGCAAAACACTTAATCTGCAGATAGTAATCAGAGTTTTTTTATTATTAAAACAATACCTTTATCTATTAACTTTTACAGCAAAACAGGATATAATCCCCCTAACAAAAACAATTGTATTTTTTAGGAGGACAAAAATAATGAAGTTTGGTTTGCTTCCCAGAATTATTGCAGCGATTGCATTAGGTATTTTAATAGGTTCTTTTTCTCCCGAATGGCTTATTCAGCTATTTGCTACGTTTAACGGACTGTTCGGAAACTTCCTTGGTTTCGCGATTCCCTTAATTATTATCGGATTTATCGCGCCGGGAATCGGCAGCATGGGGAAAGGTGCAGGGAAACTGCTTGGAATTACAACCGGTTTTGCCTATGCTTCTACGATCACTGCCGGGTTAGTCGCCTATTTTTCTGCGACGGCGCTGTATCCTATTCTATTAAAAAACCAAAGCTTCAAAGAGTTTGAGAATCCTGAGGATGCTTTGCTATCACCCTTTTTCCAGGTGGACATGCCTCCTGTAATGGGTGTCATGACGGCATTGCTGATTTCATTCACTTTAGGTCTTGGATTGGCCGCAATTAAAGGGAACACACTGCAACATGCGATGAATGATTTCCGGGATATTATTGAAAAACTGATTGAAAAGGTCATTATTCCATTGCTGCCTGTCCATATTTTCGGGATTTTCGCCAATATGACGCAAGGCGGACAGGTTGGCGCTATTATTTCGGTATTTGCCAAAGTATTTGTCATGATTATTGCTCTTCATCTCTTATTTTTACTGCTTCAATATTCAGCAGCCGGCAGCCTGATGAAGGCCAACCCGCTTAGGCTCATGAAAAATATGATGCCTGCGTACTTTACGGCGCTTGGAACCCAGTCATCTGCCTCCACAATTCCTGTTACGCTTAAACAGGTAAAAAAGCTTGGTGCACGCGAAAAGGTTGCGGATTTCTCTGTACCATTATTGGCAACAATTCATCTTTCCGGCAGCACAATTACGATTGTGAGCTGTGCGATCGCCGTAATGATGCTGCAGGGGCAAACAGCCTCACTTACAGAAATCCTGCCTTTCATATTAATGCTTGGAATCACAATGATTGCAGCTCCAGGTGTTCCTGGGGGAGCTGTCATGGCCGCGTTGGGTCTGCTTGAAAGCATGCTCGGATTCAATGAAACCATGCTTGCCCTTATGATTGCTCTATACCTTGCCCAGGACAGCTTCGGAACTGCATGCAATGTAACTGGAGACGGTGCGCTGACCCTGCTTTCTGATAAGGTAAGCGGCAAAGAGAAGAAACTTCAACCCCAATCGGCTGTGAAAGCTGGATGATTGAAAAAAGATGTCCCGATTTGGGGCATCTTTTTTTCAGTTAGACGATTTATCGCTTAAACATTTACTTAACAATTAAAACAGGCGCTTTCACACGTTTGGCAATCTTATGACTGACACTTCCGAGCACCATTTCCTGAAGAGTATTCAAACCCCGGCTGCCAACAACCGCAACATCATAATCCCCCTTGTTGGCAAATTCCACAATGGCTGGTCCAGGCTCTCCCTGCAGGATTTTTATTTCATATAAAATGTCCTTCTCTTTTAATAGGCTTTCTATAGGCTCTAAACGTTTTTTCCTCACCTGGTCCACGATACTCTTATCAAAATGGTGAAGGATATCTTCCTTTGAGGTCTGGCCATCAACGGCATACACTACGGTTACTTCAGAATCAGGATTCTGTTCAGCCAGTTGAACAGCTTTAGCGGCTGCCCGAATGGAATGATCTGATCCATCTGCAGCCATCAATATTTTTTTAAACACAGAGCCTCACCCCTAACTTATTCTTATAAAGAAAATACCACAGTCAAAGCTGACTGTGGTATTAATTGCAGTATTTTAATGGCCTGATAATTTTGCACCTGGTTTGCGGTGAACGGCCAAACGCTCAATCAGGTTCGAACTTGGCGCGTTTAATCCTGATAGGCGGACCAGCACACCATTGTCACGAAGCTTTAATACAATCTTATCGATGGCGGCGACACCTGAGTCATCCCAGACATGCGCCTGTGTAAAATCAATTTCAACTTCTTGTAAATCTTCATTAAAATCAAATGCTGCTATAAGTTCATCCACGGAAGCAAAGAATACCTGTCCCTTTACAGCATATATTTTCTTGTCCTCTTCAACTCGTGATGAAACATGCACTTTCGAAATTTTAGCCACAAAGAAGATCGCACTTAAAATGATCCCGGCAAAAACTCCCTTGGATAGATCGTGGGTGAAAACAGTGATAACAGTGGTTACAATCATAACAATTGAATCTGTTACAGGCGTTTTTGCAAGGCCCTTAATGGATGACCAGTCAAATGTTCCAATCGATACCATGATCATAACTCCCACTAAGGCAGCCATCGGTATTTGCACGACAATATTGCCTAATACTAAAATCAGAAACATCAGGAATGTGCCGGCCACTAGGGTTGACAGCCTTCCTCTTCCTCCGGATTTCACATTAATGACAGACTGTCCAATCATCGCACATCCTGCCATTCCGCCAAATAAACCGGACACGATATTCGCAATTCCCTGTCCGCGGCTTTCCATGTTCTTATCACTGGCTGTATCGGTCATGTCATCCACAATGGATGAAGTCAGAAGAGATTCAAGCAAGCCAACGATTGCAAGGGCAATAGAGTAAGGAAAAATGATCTTCAGAGTCTCAAAATTCAATGGAACATCAGGAAAAAAGAATGCCGGAAGGGCAGATGAGATGGCTCCCATGTCGCCAACTGTGCGCACATCACTCTTTGTCAAGATGGCTAGGATCGTAATAACAATAATAGCCACCAGAGGAGATGGCACTGCTTTAGTGAATCTCGGGAAAATATAAATAATCGCCAATGCACCGGCAACCATTGCATACATCACCCAGGTAGCATCAGTAAATTGCTCCAGCTGAGCCATGAAAATCAGTATTGCCAGTGCGTTCACAAATCCAATCATAACGGCGCGGGGAATGAATTTCATAAAGCGGGCTAATTTAAGCACACCAAATAAAATCTGCAGCATCCCCGTCAAAATCGTCGCAGCAAATAAATACTGCAATCCGTGATCAGCTACTAAAGTAACCATTAATAACGCCATCGCACCGGTTGCAGCAGAAATCATTCCAGGCCTTCCGCCCACTATAGCAATGGTCACAGCTATACAGAAGGAAGCATACAATCCAATCATCGGATCGACACCTGCAATAATGGAGAAAGCAATCGCCTCAGGAATCAGTGCCAATGCCACTACGATTCCAGAAAGGATATCTCCCTTCACATTGCCAAACCATTGTTCTTTTTTTGTCAGTATTCTCAAATAAACACCTCGTTTAATAGATTTATAGTAATGACTTTGAACTCTCATCAAAGTCGTGCCGACAAAAACATATAGAATCATAACACATTTACTTATATTTACAAGCCCTCATGTAAGCGCAAATAACCCGTAAAATCTTATTTTTTCTTTTCAATTCTCACGATTACTATATAGCCAATAAAAAAATGACCCTGAAAACAGAGTCATTTTCAACCGATAGGTGAACAAATCTCAATATAATGCCCATCCGGGTCTTCCACATATGCCACTTTCTGTCCCCAGGGCTTTTCAACAGGCTCAAGCAGGACTGGTACTCCTGCAGCCTTGAGCTTTCCAAAAACACCTTCCACTTCTTCCGTTACAAACCCAAGCTCGAAGGTCTGCTCCTTTCTGACTCCACCCGGTATCGGAAGCCCAGTGATTTCCCTCCCGCCTTCTCTCGTATTAAAGGAAAGAATGGTGCTGCCAGTATCATACTCGATGTAAGTGCCAAATTCATTCCTCAGCTTCAGGCCAAGCATTTCACCGTAAAAATGCTTCGTTTTTTCCAGACTCTCCACATATAAAATGACATAACCCATTTTCAATTCCAATTATGTTCACCTCTTCAGAATTTCTATTCATGATATGATTTCAATATAGGAGGTATTTTCTCCTTTCAAAAGAATGTATAAACTTGGAAATCAATAGAGGTGCTGCAATGAAATGGAAAGAAATTGAACATCAGATGTACACGATGTGCATGGTTGTGGATGAAGATCAGATCCTTCTCATAAAGCGGCCGGATCATAAAGGCTTCCCCGGCTATCTTGCTCCCGGCGGAAAGGTCGAGTTTCCCGAGAGCATAACCGACGCAGCAAAACGCGAAGTGCTGGAAGAAACAGGCCTGCACGTCAAGAATATTATTTTTAAAGGCTGGGATGAGTACGTCAACCCGCAGACGAATATCCGCTACATGGTCTTTAATTATCTGGCAGACTCCTTTGAAGGCAGCCTGTTAGAGGCCCCCCCTGAAGGAGAACTGCATTGGGTTCCACGAAACGAGGCACTGGCACTGCCTATGCAGCCCTGGTTTAAAAGGAAACTGCCGCTATTTTTTGAAGAAGGAACTTTTGAGATCCATTCGGTTTGGGATGAAGAGCACAACACAGAAGGAGCAAGCAGGACAAGAGTTTTTACTAAGATTTAATGGAGGTGTACCCGCTATGACCAAAGAAATAGCCCTAAAGGTAAAGATTCGTCCCGTTCAGGAAGAGGACTTGCCCATTTTATGGAACTATATTTATGGAACGGACTGCACTGAATGGAAAAAATGGGATGCTCCCTATTTTCCTCTTGAGCATAAAGACTTTGAAACGTACCAGCAGGGATTTCGCCAAAAGGCAGAAGAATATCCGCCACGCAGCATGGCAATTGAAGCCTCCGGAAAAGTGATCGGCACTGTGGGATATTACTGGGAGCATCAAGATTCTAATTGGCTTGAAGCAGGAATCATTATTTATGATCCAGATTATTGGAATGGCGGGTATGGAACGGAAGCTCTTACTCTCTGGGTGAATTTACTCTTTTCCTCTATGCCGCTTGCCCGGGTGGGAATAACCACCTGGTCCGGCAACAAAAGAATGATGAAGGCAGCTGAAAAGATCGGCATGCAGCTTGAAGGAAGAATGCGAAAGTGCCGAATCGTAAACGGGGAATATTATGACAGTATCCGGATGGGTGTACTGAGGGAAGAGTGGGAGAAAAGGGCATAGAGAAAGGCTCGTTTTTAAGCGAGCCTCTATGTCCTGATTTCAAGCATGTGAAGATAATCCCCTGCAATCTTACTTATTCCTTCAGATACCTTCTTCGGAAAAACCGCGACGAAGCAAGTCGCAGGGCCAGCTGATTTTTTAAGATCCAATGGGCTTTCAAGATCTTTCTCTTTAAATTCCATGTTGGAAAACAAACCATTCAGCTCCTTCATTATTCCTTTGGAGCCTATTGGAAGAGTTACAGTCTTCTCCATTGAATTTATTGCCTTAAAAAGCTTCAAGGGTGCTGCCTCTTCCTCTCTTTCAACCAGCTCCTGGCCAACCAAAGGGGAACCGATTACCGCTATCCTTATATCCTCTGTAAATGTCAGGGTCTCAGCAGGAAGCTCTCCCCGCCTTTTTCCAAGTACCGATAACCCTGCCGCAGATTGCAGCAGGTTAAAGTTGCTTTCTGTACTGCCAGTGATTTGCAGTTCTGTCATGCCTAATTCATCTGCCCCTTTTTTAATGCCCCGTATAAGCTGCTCCCAGGCATCATCTCCGCAGAAATTCTGAAGAACAGCCGCGAATGGCTGAGCACCAGCTGACATGCATTCCATGACAGCGACCCGGAAGGAATAATATGAAACGGTCTCGTACGGAACCTGGACAGCGTCCTGTTCTTTCTCGCCAATTGCCCCGCTGTTATCACTTGCTACCACAATGGTGTCTTCCGAATTAAATGGGAAGGTTAAGACATCCCTCACTGTTCAGCACCCGCTTTGGAAAGAACCGGTCCCACGAGCTTAACAAGCCTTGGAATCACTATATAAGCAATAACGGCATTTATCACAGAACCTATAAAAAGGGAAGGCACAATTGCCAGATAAAAGGCCTTGCCCATTACAAAGATAAATGGAAGCGGGGCTGCAAAGGCATTGCCTAACACAAAAAGAATTCCCGCCAGCCAGTGCCGGCCCCTCTGATACAACGAACTGAAAATAAAGGCTAACAAAGCCATTTCAGCAGCAATTAGGAGATGAAGAGGCCCTAAAGGCATACCGCCCAATAAGGCCGAAAGCAGATGCCCGATAGCCGCAACAGCTGCACCGCCATAACCCCCGAGCAGAACAGCTGCAAGCAAGGCAGGAAATGCATCCAATGCCACGCTTCCGATAATGGCCGGAACTTTAATCGCTGCTCCAATTGCTGTCAGTGCAATCAGCATCGCTGCCATTCCTAAGCGCATGCTCTTCATTACTTCTCCTCCTTGCGCTTTCCTTCACGGAATACATTGGCACTGCGCACATACTCCACATCCTTCTGGTTCAGACGGAAGTTAATCACCCTGGCCAGAGCAAAGAAGTAATCAGATAAGCGATTCAAGTATTTCAGCGCCACTGGAGAGGTTTCCGGATCTGCTTTTTTTAGTGAGACCACAAGCCGCTCTGCTCTCCGGGTTACTGTCCTGGCAATATGAATGGACGCCGATGCTGGGGCTCCGCCAGGCAGAATAAATCTTTCAAGCTTGGGTGCTTCCTCAATCATTTGATCAATCTTAGTCTCCAAATAGTCCACAGATACCTTCGTTAATTTCAGCTCCCGCTTTTTCGACACATTTGCTAGGTCTCCGCCACAGTCAAAAAGCTCATGCTGGATCTTTTCCAGATCCTCCAGGACATCCTGAAAAGCGACTGGATCCAGCTGTGTCATCGCCTGCCCGACAAAACAGTTGACTTCATCCACTGTTCCATAGGCTTCAACCCGTACATCATCCTTTTCCACTCTGCCTCCGATAATGCTTGTTTTTCCCTCATCACCAGTTCGCGTATAAAGCTTCATCTGCAATTCCCCATTTCATTTAATTTTTTGGCTGATGCCGTACCAAATCAAATCAACTCTATCTGCAGCTGCTGCTGCATCCTGAAAGGCCCATCCTGATGCATCCCGCCATTTTCGGTCAGCTGCCTCCATCGGAACAATCCCTTTTGACATATCAGATCCGATTAAAACCATTTTCCGGTTAACAGCTGCTTTTTCCCACTTAAGCCACTTTTCCAGCTGCGCCTGCCACTTGCCCCGGATTTCTTCAAATTCAAGCGTCGATGACCACTCCCGAATCATCTGTTCAATTCCCTCAAAAACAATCAGCTGGTAATCTAAATCATCAGGAAACTCACCATGATAAGCAGAAATCCATTTATGGGGAGTATCTTCCAATTGATAAAATTCCTTCACCCACTCGGATTTCCCGTTAAACCTGCCTCCTGTAATGAAGTGCATCTTTCTCCCCTCCTAAACGCTTCCCGAGACCATCTAAACTCATAGCCTCTTCCAAACGGAACTTGCCATTCCCAGAATTCCTTTTGCTCCGGTGCGTACTTTCCAAGAAGGTACCTTATGACTCCGCCATGTGTAATTACAGCAGCATCACAAATCTCATTCCGTAGCAATTGATCGGTTAAATTCTTCCACCCTTTATCCACTCTTGAAGTAAATCCTGAGAAAGACTCCCCTCCAGGCAGTACTACCGAGAAAGGATTTTCCAGCCATTTTTGATAATCCGGGTTCCCTTTCAGCTCTTCATAAGTCCTGCCTTCCCACTCGCCAAAATGCATTTCTCTCCATTCGGGACATGGTTTAACAGGATGACCCGGAAAAAGAATAGCTGCCGTCTTCATGCATCTGCCTAAATCACTTGCATAAATTCTGCTGTAGCCTTGAGGTGCCGCAGCCAGCTTTCTCCTATGTTCCGGACACAAAGGGGAATCCGTCCAGCCCAGATAAGCATGGGACTTATTGGCTTCTGTCATCCCATGACGAAATAATGCAACAGCCACAGTGTCATCCATAAAAGCACCTCCGTCCCTTCCACGCTGGCTCCAAGTACATCCCCTGTCATTCCGCCAAACCAGGCAATAACTTTTCTTGATAAAAATACGATAAACAGGATTGAAAATAGAACCATGAAAAGAAATCCGGCAAAAGCCGGCAAGCCAGACAGCCAGGCGGCTGCCGCGGCGCCCAGAAGGAAGATAGGGTAAATGAATAAGGTGGTTTTCGAAGCAGCCTGCTGAAATAAGGAGCCCAGCCCCTCTTTTTTGGCTGCCTTCACTTTTATGAGCAATACCCCCATTGCCATCTTACTTAAAAAGGGAATCACTGCAATTAAAAAATAGGAAGATGGATTTGATAACAGCACAATTTCATAGATAAACAGAAAACGGGCACCCAGCAGAACAATAACAGACAGAACCCCGAAAGCTCCTACCCGGGGATCACTCATGATTTCAAGCCGCTTCTCCTGATCGCGATAGGAGAAGAACGCATCACCCGCATCCATCCACCCATCAAGATGGATTCCGCCGGTCAGCAAAATACCGGCAAGCCAGACAGCAAAAGCCGCTGCTAATAGGGAAAAAGGAGTCCATTCAAGAAAAGCATAGAGTATAAATGCGTATATCCCGCCCTGTATCATGCCGGCTATAGGGAATGTCCTGATGGCCTTCTCCAGATGAGGCTTATCCATGGGCAGGGATACCGGAATGGGAATGCTTGTGAAGAATTGAAGATTAATCAATAATCCTTTAAGCCATTTCATTCTGTTTTCTCCAGCTAAAGACAATTTCCTTTAATTTTTCCCAATCCATATGCTTTAGCATCGCTTCTGACAGCTCATCATATTTGCTGTCTTCCACTATATCCGGATGAGCGGCTTCAGGTCCATCCGAAAGGGAATCTTCAACAGGAATGCCATGCTGGCCTATGTATGGGAGAACAGCAAGTACCGGAAGCCCGGTTTTTTCCTCAATCCACCTCTTCCCTTCCTCAAAAAGCTCCGGATCCCCATGAAATTTATTAATCATGATTCCTTTTACCCGGTTTCGCTCCTGTGGACTCAACAGCTCCAGCGTCCCTATAATACTGGCAAAAACCCCGCCTCTTTCAATGTCCGCAGCCAGAATCACGGGCACATCCGCCATTTCCGCGGCCTTCATATTTGCGAGCTCTTTTTCCTTTAAATTGATCTCAACCGGACTTCCTGCCCCCTCCAGCACAAGAAGCTCATACTCTTCCCGCAATTTTAGAAGTGACAGCCTAATCGCTTCAAGCCCCTTTTGATAAAAATCATTCTGATAAGAGCTACCTGAAACCACTTCTGCATGGTCCCCAAGCATAATGACCTCGGATTGGCAGCCGGCCATTGGCTTTAGTAAAATCGGATTCATCCATTGATTCGCTGTAGTCTTAGCGGCCTCTGCCTGCAATCCCTGTGCTCTGCCGATGTCCTTTCCGCTTTTGGTCTGATAAGTATAGTTGCACATATTCTGAGATTTAAATGGAGCTACGCGATATCCTTCGTTCGCAAATGCCCTGCAAAGAGCGGTAGCAATCAGGCTTTTCCCGACATCGGATGAAGTCCCCTGAATCATGATCCCTTTCATGCCGGATCTCCTTTCATTTGAATGGGAATGCCTGCTTCAACAAGAAAGGCTTCATCAGCCAGCTTTACGATCTCCCTGTGAAGCTTCCCCAATATTTTCGCATATGTAAATACCAATTCGTTTTCGCCAATTGCCTCATTCAAGACTTCGTTGCTGACTATGATCAAGCAGCTGCACTTTTTGCGTATTTCAACAACGGAACTTAGTATTTCATTAGAAAGGTTTTGCTGAAATTCTCTGGTCTGCCAGACATCTTCTCCTCCAAAAAATTCATTATTCAAGAGAGTGGTCAAGCAATCAAATAGAATAATATCCTGATTGCCAAAGCTTCCCGAGATCTCATCAAGTTTGCTAGGCTTCTCCCAGGTAGTCCAGCCCAAGCCGCTCTTATCCCGGTCATACCGGTGCTTCCGGATGCGCGCCTCCATCTCGGAATCAAAAGCTTTTCCGGCAGCAATGTAGTGAAGCTTTCCGGCTGTTTTTTCTGCACTCCGAGCTGCAGTCCTCTCCGCATATGAGCTTTTTCCGCTCCGCACGCCCCCTGTGATAAAAATCAGCGAACCTTCCGCCATTCCTCCATCGCCTCCATCAGGACATCATTGTCTTTCGGCCCTCTAATCGCAAAACGCAGCCATCTGCCTTCCAGGCCGGGGAAATTCATCGTGTGCCTTGGGATAATGCCCTTTTCCAGCAAAAATCGAAAGAGAGGCAGCTGCTCATCCAGGCGGGGATCCCTTAATAAATAAAAGTTCACGGATGAAGGAGAAACGTTAAAGTCTAATTGCTGATAAAACCGAACCAGCCTCGCTCTCTCCTGCCGGATCAAATCCTTTGTCAGCCTGACGTGCTCCTTGCTGTCCAAACACCACTCTCCTGCTTTTAAAGCAAGGGCATTCACGCTCCAATGAGGTTTCAGAGCAGCAGCTTTTTCAATTAGCCTCTCACCTGCCATCATATAGCCAAGGCGCAGGCCCGGTATGGAAAACATCTTCGTCATGGAGCGCAGCACCACCACATTCGAATCCTTTCCTATGTATGGAACAATAGATTGATACTCACTGGCAAAGTCATAAAAAGCTTCATCCATAATAAGCAGGCAGCCGTGTCTCTGACACTCCTCCATCAGCTTCTTCACCATCGCAGAGGGATAGTAGACACCCGTCGGATTATTTGGGTTGCAAAAGAAAGCAGCATCAGCAGCGTTTAACTTTTCAGATAGCGTTTCCATATCCAGATTCCAATCCCCGGGCTCCAGCTGATGATAGGAGACTGTACAATGATTAACGCGGCAGGCCTCTTCATATTCTGAAAAAGCCGGCTGTATAATCAGCGCATTTTTCCCTGCTATCATCCTGCCAATCAGGGTAATCAGCTCTGCTCCCCCATTTCCCACTAGAATCTGTGTTTCCTCTATTCCCTCTTCAGCCGCCAATTTGCTTTTTAATAGAGAAGAACGGGGATCGGGATAGTCGCTAATATATTGGAATAGACTGCCCCACCTGTCTTTTAATTCACGGGGAGGCCCCAGGGGATTGATATTGGCACTGAAATCAATCCGCTCCTCGGGCATTTGCTTATCCATCGCTTCATATAAGTATTGCGGGTTAGATCCGTGTGAAGGCCAAATCAAAGAGCATCCCTCCTGTCCATAATAAAAGCAAGAATAAGAAAACCGTCTTGTTCATGATCGAGATGCTTTTTAAAATATGTTCCTTTTCAAGCAGTACCTTTGGCTTTCCCATCGTTGCACGGTTTGAAATTAATCCCTTATAGAAGTTGATTCCTCCCAGCTGGACCCCCATAAGGGCTGCAATAGCAGCTTCGCCCCAGCCGCTATTCGGGCTTGGATGCTTCGGCGCATCCCTTAAAAGGATTCCCCAGGCTTCCTCATATGTAGAATGCTCCGGCTTTTGGGTGAGCATGATGCAAACGGAAGTCAGCCGGCTCGGGATCCAGTTCGCGATATCATCCACCTTGGCGGATGCCCATCCAAAATCTAAATATCTATCATTTGTATGGCCCACCATCGAGTCACATGTATTAATGGCCCTGTAAATAAGAGCAAGCGGAGCACCGCCGATGAGTGCCCAAAATAATGGAGCTGTAATGCCATCGCTCGTGTTTTCTGCCACAGTCTCCACGGCAGCCCGGACAATGCCGGGTTCATCTAGTCGTTCAGTATCCCTGCCGACAATGTATGAAAGCTTCACTCTTGCTTCTTCCATATCTCCTTTTGCCAGAGGCACATAGACCTCCAGAGCTGCCTCTTTTAAACTTCTTTGTGCAATGGCTGTGAAGATAAGGATCCCCTCTGCCAGAATGCCGGCAGCCGGATGAATTTTATAGAAGAGCGATATGATTAAATAAGTTATTCCTCCTGCAGCCAGCAGGACTATAGATAGCATGAGGATCCCCTTTAATTTTTTAAAACGGCCTTTATTCAGAGCTTGTTCAAGTTTATGTATCAGGGCTCCCATCCACCTGACTGGATGCGGCCAGCTGGGCGGGTCCCCTATCAGCTTATCTATGATACAGGCAAAGGTTAGAGCCATCAGGTGATTTATAATCATCTCTTTATCCTGCTTTGTGATTTTTTGATCGCCTCAACTGTACATTCGTAGACACCCTTGCCAATTAATTTGCCAAGCGGTGTAATGGTACCCGCATAATCCAGATTTTCCCCCTGCTGTGTGGCCGCAATCAAAATACTGTCTGTCGAAGTTCCAGTCGCTATCGTCCCTGTGACACCATCTTTAACTTTCTGATCATGTAGTGCACGGGTTTTTGCCTCAGTTGCAGTCATAATAGACTGGATGAAGGCTTCCTCAGTCAGATGGCCATTAACGAAAATCCATGTATTGATAGTACCCGGAATCAGATGATAAGAATGCTCTTCGCTTTTTGAGGCATCCACAGCATTGCCGACACCTGCTGTCACTACCACATACACAGAGAATGCCTCTTCTTCATAAAATTTGCTGAAGTAATCCTCAATATATACGGCAGTCATCATCCCCACAGTTTCTCCTGGTTCAAAGCCAATCCCCCGGACAAATTCCGCCATTTCTGCCCGATGATCACTGCAGTCATAATTCTTGCTCACATGCCGGTTAAGAAAAATCCGATGCCAGCCAGTGCCTGAACCGGTTACACCTGAAGACATGGTTTTAAGCGGAAATGGCGAGCGAAGAACAAGTAAGTCTTCCCTTACTTCCAGGCTGGCCGGATCGATTCGTTTCTCCAATTGGCTTTCTGCCTGTGAGCGTTCAGGCACCAGCACCATCTGAGGAGCCGCCACTCTTGGATGCGGAAGCTTCTCAATCTTCGTCCTGTAAACCTCCCGTATCCGCCCTTCTTTTAAAACCTCATTCGGAACATGGTTAATATTGATTTCACCATTCTCAAGCAGCAATAAGCGATCACAGTAAAGTCCGGCCAAATTCAAATCATGAAAGATGGAAATGACCGTCAATCCGCAGTCTTTTGACCAGACAGAAAGAAGATCAAGCAGCTCTTTTTGATAAGATAAGTCCAAATGGTTCGTCGGCTCATCCAGCAATAATATTTCCGGCTCCTGGGCAAGGGCCTGCGCTAAAAACACCCTCTGCCTTTCACCGCCGGATAATTGCTGAATATTATCATCCTGAAATCGGGAGATGCCTGTCTGCTCCATAACCCGGCAAACCGCTTCTTCATCTTTACCGGTCCAGCTCTGGAACCAGCCTTTTTGATGGGCATACCGGCCAAGGGAAACAGTTTCCTTTACAGTATAGGAAAAGGCCTGAGAGGAATGCTGGGGCAAAACGGCAACGATTTTCGCCAGCTCTTTCGGTGTATATTCTGAAAGGTTTTTACCTTTGATTAAAATATCACCTGATGTATTGGGCAGAACGCCGCTCAGCATCTTCAGAATCGTCGTTTTTCCGCTTCCATTTGGCCCCAAGATCCCGAAAAGCTCTCCTTTTTCCACTTCAAAGCTGATATTTTTTACAACCGGAGCACCGGCATACCCGCCAGTGATCTGCTCGACTCTTAGCATGATTCATCACTACTTTCTGAATAGAAAAGCGCAAGCGCCCTTATGTGCTTAAATTTTATTCTTTCTTTTCATTAAAATAACCCCAAAAGCAGGCGCACCGATTAAGGCTGTAATCACACCGATTGGAAGCTCGGAAGGAGCAATGATTGTCCGCGAAACCAGATCGGCTATAATAAGGAATCCTGATCCCATCAGAATGGATAGCGGCAATAGATGCCTATGATCCGGACCCCACAGCATCCGGGTCAGATGAGGGATCACCAGTCCGACAAACCCTATCGTTCCAGACACCGCAACAGCCGCACCCGTTAAGATGGAGCCTGCTATCAGGACCATCATCTTTCTCTTTTGAACGTCCACCCCTATATGCCGGGCCTTTTCCTCTCCGAAGCTCATCGCATTCAGCTCTTTGCTGTTAACCAGCAATAGAACCGCGCCTATCACAAAAAACGGAAGGATAATGTTAATATACGCCCACCCCCTCATGGATACACTGCCAAGAAGCCAGCCAATAATCTGTCTAAGCTCCTCACCTGTCAGTGCAATCATTAGAGAGATAAGGGCGCCTAGAAAAGAACTGAAGATGATGCCCGTTAAAATAATCGTTTCCACTTTCATGGATCTTTCAATACTTCTCGCAAAAAGCAAAACAGCAAAGATCGTTAAAAAGGAGAAAAATATGCTGAATAACGGCAGTGTAAAGATTCCTGCCAGCGGAATAGATAGACCAAAGAACAAGGTTAAAACTGCACCGAGCGAAGCCCCGGAAGATACCCCAATTGTATAGGGATCTGCCAGGGGATTCCTTAATAAACCTTGAAAGGCGGCTCCCGCAATTGCAAGAGACGCCCCAACCAAGCCTGCCAGCAGTACACGCGGAAGTCTTATGTTCATAATAATATTTGCATGCATGATATCTGTTTTTCCCAATGAGACAAAGGGAAAAATCTCAGCGCTTATTACTTTGATGATGGTCAGGGGATGAATGGACACTGTTCCGATTGAAATTCCCATCAGCATGGCACAAAGCAGGAAAGCTGCTGCTGTTGTATAAGCCAGTAATTTATTATTTAAATACGTCCGGATAGATTGCTTTTGCAAGTTCCTCGACTCCTTCAATTATACGAGGGCCAGAGCGGGTCACCATATCGGAATCAACAGCGGCAACCTGCTTGTTCTTCACTGCGGTAATATCCTGCCAGCCATCCCGACTTAAGACATTGCCGACAGAGTCTTCAGTGTAAAAGCCATGTGTGGTGACGATTACATCCGGATTCCGCTCGATAATTGCTTCCGAATCCATCTTCGGCCATCCTTCTTCCGATATGATATTTTCTGCGTTGATGGCACTTAGCATTTCATCCATAAAGGTGTTCTTGCCGGCTGCATAGATTTCAGGAGCAGGTGAAACTTCAACCATTACCGATTTGCGGTCTTCTTCTTTTATCGCTTGTGCTTTTGTTTTGATTTCCTCAAGCTTGCTCTTCATGTCGGAAACAAGCTGGTCGGCTTTTTCTTTCGCTCCCGCTGCAGTCCCAATCATTTCAATGGATTCATATACCTCATCAAAGTTCTTCGCGTCATTGACAATAAGGACAGGCACACCCGCATCCTTTAATTGCTGAAGACCGGCTTCCGAACTTTGTGCGGTTGAAGCATGGGCAAGGACAAGGTCAGGATTCAAAGAGATCACTTTCTCTACATTAAATTCCAGACCTCCAACCTTTTCCTTTTTCTCAGCTTCTGGCGGGTAGTTATCAAAATCAGAGACCCCCACCACTTCTTCTCCAAATCCTAATTCGAATGCTATTTCGGTATTGCTTGGAATAACAGAAACAATTCTTTCAGGCTTAGTTTCAATAACCACTTCATTATCAAGCGCGTCATTTATTGTTACAGGATAAGCACCTTTCTGGCCTTCCTCAACCTTTTTCTCTTCTTTAGGATGTTCGGCACTCTCGCCGCAGCCTGCAAGCACTCCTGCCGCGAGCAGCATCGTTACTAAAAATGCATAAAACTTCTTCATACTCAGCAATCCTCCTAGAACTATCGACAAAATTCGGGTGGTGCCTGTCACCACCTGTAAAAATAAAAAAACATCCCCTCGAACGGCAAGGAGATGTTGGCATGGTCATTTACAAGAAATGCAGAATAGATGGCCGGACCAAACACCTCCCTATCCTCGTAGGTTAATGGGTGCTTAAGAATCAGGCAGGTCTCCTGGCTCATGGTCATTGCATTTTCTGCTCCTTCCCATACATTCATGTACAGTGGATTTTGCAGACTGCTTCCATTTACAGTGGCGGGACCGCGCTGGAATTTCACCAGCTTCCCTATTAAGTCTTCAAAAGAGCCTGCTTTAAAGCCCTTTTGAGAAGACACCTGTTCTATTGCGATATAAAATTTTCTATTTCCGATTATACACCATCCCGCAGGAAAAGTAACAGAAAATTGCTGAAGCTTGTAAAAAAGTTCAGAGTCTAACGCGAGTAGATTTTCCATTCCCTCGTTTTCTTATCGAATACAATCTTTGCTTCACATGGTTCTTTCACTAAGGCTACATACTCATCATACATATCATCCATATTGGCAAAATCACCAATTATCCAAATCGGAATTTCAATCCGGACCCGATTCTGTTCAATATCCTTAATGGAAAGGACAGCTCCTTCTTTCATAAGGGGCTTTAATGAAAGCAGCACGTCTCTCGTGATAGGAGGATACGTCTTTTTCTTTTTAATGCCAAGGAGTGTTTTTTCTACCTTCATCTGTCCCATTTTACCGGGAACCACTTCTCCAAGCATACGGTAAAAATCGTTCAAATCGCGATAATATGTGCGGTTAAACCAGCCATCCTCATGGGCAAGGTACACATACCGGTTACTCAGATAATTGTAAAAAGGCGGCTTAAGATGCTCTTTGATATGACTGAGATAAAGAAGCTCCGCAATGGCCTGGCCGGGAAGCTCATTCACTGCTTCCTCTTCCTCGAAGTCGATCCAGCAAAAATCGCCATAGCCGTATACATCATCCTCTACCAGCCTGCCCAGCTTGTCCCTTGACACATAATCGAACATCGTATGGCTATTAAAGTCCCCATCTTCATAACGGTGCTTTAACAGCAGCAAATTATTAATAGAATCTGCAAGTGACTGGGCAAACTCTGCAAACTCAATTCCATAGGTCATCACATACTGATCCTTTTCATTAAGGTGGATGTAGATGAGATCACGAATAGTTTGATTCCTTCTTTTCAATGACGAAACCTCCGAGCCGTTACGCAAAGTAGTATTTTCATAGCCTTAATTGAATTAATCGGGCCTTACGGGCAGATTGACCCCGCATATCCTCCTTGATTCTTCACAATCTTGAAGCAGGGATCTTATTGCCCGTTAGACTGCGATAAAAAGACAGCTTCCTTATTGAAACTGTCTGCCAAACTTCCAGTATTTTATTCTCTTATTGTAGCAAAAATATCTGAAAATATCTTTGCAATGCGAAAAAATTTTTACCGTTATTTTGAAAATGCAGGAAACCATCCCATTGATTTTTTCGTCTAACCAATGAAATCACTTTCTCCATTGTAAGGTTAATTTTTCTCTGATAGGATAAAAATGTAAATGATAAAGGAACCAGGTGTGTAAAAATGAAACAGAATAATAGATTCTCAGACCGATTCGATTGGACATTATGTTTTCTTCTGCTGCTATTTTTTCTTATCAGCTGCATTGCGATTTACAGCGGACAATCCTCCAATCAATATGAAGGGAATTTTGTCATCTCTCAAATTAAAAATTACATTGTTGGAGCGGTCATTGTAGGGATTGTCATGTATTTTGACGGCGAACAGATCCGGAGACTCACATGGCTGCTGTACGGTTTCGGCATCCTATTGCTTGTCGGGCTATTCATTGCACCGGAAAGCATCGCACCTGTGCGCAAAGGTGCCAAGCTGTGGTATATCATCCCTGGCCTCGGTTCGGTGCAGCCTTCAGAGTTTGTTAAGGTATTCCTTATCATTGCCCTCAGCAAAGTTATTGCTGACCACCATCTGAAGTATCAGGCGAAGACCGCAGGCACGGACTTTTTTCTCCTCATCAAACTGGGGGCGGCCACATTGCCTCCATTAGGATTGATTATTATCGAAGACCTGGGTACCGCTCTTGTCCTTATCGCGATATTAGCAGGGATCATCCTGGTATCCGGCATCACCTGGAAAATCCTTGTGCCTATTTATGGAATCCTCGGAGCTCTTGCAGGAACTGTTCTATATCTGGTAATCATAGCACCGGAGATTTTAGAGAAGTACCTCGGGATCGACCCCTATCAGTTCAGCAGGATTTATTCCTGGCTTGACCCGGTCAATCACAAGCAGGGGGCCGGAATGCAGCTGTATAATTCCATGCTCGCCATCGGCTCGGGATTAATTTCAGGTAAAGGCTTTACCGATAGACAGGTATATGTGCCAGATGCCCACACTGACTTTATTTTTAGCGTCATTGGCGAGGAGTACGGCTTCTTCGGTGCCAGTGTGGTAATCAGCCTTTTCTTTCTGCTTATCTATCACTTAACGAAAACCGGCCTTGAAACGACTGACCCTTTTAATACCTATATTTGCGTCGGGGTCATCAGTATGATCACCTTCCACGTATTTCAAAATATCGGAATGACCATTCAGGTCCTGCCAATCACCGGCATTCCGCTGCCTTTTATCAGCTACGGCGGAAGCTCGCTTATGGGAAATATGATGGCGATGGGACTGATATTCAGCATTCGCTACCATCACAGAAACTATATGTTTTCAACTGACTCAAATTATGTTGCAAAATAGTACCAGGCGCGTATAATAACAGTAATATATTTAGTGTCTATGATGAAGAGAGTAGCAATGGGCTCTTTCCTAATAGCGAGACAGGGGCGGTGCAAGCCTGTCGGAAACCCTTTTTGTGAAGCGCACTTCGGAGATGCATAGCTGAAAGAAAAGTAGGCTGTGCCGGGTTAGGAGTCCCGTTATAAAACCCCTAAAGGAATGCTTTCAAAACTAATGAAGCGTCCTTTCGCAAGAGGTCCTTTGGACAATCAGAGTGGTACCGCGGGAATTTCAGCTCGTCTCTATTTTATATAGAGGCGGGCTTTTTTATTTTTTAGGAGGTGTTTAAATGATCGACTTCAAAGCTATATTCACCGATCAGCTGGCTTCAGTGCTGAATGGGGAGATTACTGAGAAAGCCATTTCAGATTTAATTGAAACGCCAAAGAACCCGGCATTTGGCGATCTTGCTTTTCCCTGTTTTACACTGGCAAAAGCATTCAGGAAATCACCAGCAATTATCGCTGAGGAGACAGCGTGCAAGATTCAGGGACCATTTATTGAAAAAGCGGTAGCTGACGGCCCCTACATTAATATCTTTTTCTCAAAAGGAGCTGCTGGTGCTGACATACTGGATGAAATCCTGAAAGAAGGAGAAAAATTCGGAATGCTGAAGGATGGCGCAGGCAAAACAGCCGTGCTTGATTTCTCTTCACCCAACATCGCAAAGCCCTTTTCCATGGGTCATCTGCGGTCAACTGTCATTGGAAATGCCCTCGGGAACCTGGCTGAAAAATGCGGTTATACGTCGGTCAGAATCAACCACTTAGGCGACTGGGGCACACAATTCGGCAAGCTGATCACCGCTTATAAAAAGTGGGGCAATCTGGATAAAGTGAAGGAGCATCCGATTAAGGAGCTGCTCAGCCTTTATATACGGTTTCATGAAGAAGCAGAGAATGATCCAGCCCTTGAAGATGAAGCACGTTCCTGGTTCAAAGAGCTTGAAAACGGAAATACAGAAGCACAGGCACTCTGGAATTGGTTCAGAGACGAATCATTGAAAGAATTTCAGCGTGTTTATGATATGCTTGGCATTCATTTCGACTCATACAATGGCGAAGCTTTTTATAATGATAAAATGGAGCCCGTTATCGAGGAACTGGTTGCTAAGGAGCTGCTGACTGAATCTGATGGTGCAGAGGTCGTTCAGCTGCCTGATGAAGACCTTCCTCCATGCCTGATTAAAAAATCCGACGGAGCGACCCTGTATGCAACGCGGGATCTTGCTGCAGCATATTACAGAAGGGAAACCTATCAATTTGATCACTCCCTATATATTGTCGGCCAGGAACAAAGCATCCATTTCAGGCAGGTTAAAAGCGTGATCAAAAAAATGGGCTACGAGTGGGCAGATAAAATGATACATGTCCCTTTTGGGCTTTATTTGAAAGATGGCAAAAAGATGTCTACCCGTAAAGGCAGAGTCATCCTTCTGGAGGAAGTCCTGGATGAAGCTGTTCTTCTCGCAAAAAACAACATCGAGTCTAAAAATCCCGGGCTGGAAAATAAAAATGAAGTCGCTGAAGCAGTCGGGATCGGAGCCATTTTGTTCCATGACCTGAAGAATGACCGCATGAACAATATTGAATTTTCACTTGAAGACATGCTGACTTTTGAAGGAGAAACCGGTCCCTATCTGCAATACACCAATGCCCGGGCCTGTTCACTTCTCCGCAAGGCTGGCGATCTCCCTTCTGCCGCTAGCGGGCTAACCGATTCTTACAGCTGGGAAATTATTAAACTGCTCTATCACTATCCCGAGAAAATCAGACAATCGTATAATCAGCTTTCCCCTTCCGTTCTCGCTAAATATCTGATTGATGTGGCCCAGGCCTTCAATAAATATTATGGGCATGTACGGATACTGGAGAAGGATGCAGACATCCAGACTAGGCTTGCCCTTGTCACAGCAGTCACCATTATTCTTACAGATGGCATGCAGACACTCGGCATGAAGGTGCCCCGGGAAATGTAAAAGGAGAAGCCGTTATGGCCTCTCCTTTTTTGCCTTGAGGCGGGCATTTGCTTTCTGCACTCTCACAAGGCTCCGCACTAAAAATCCTCCGACAAAAATGACCATCAGCACTAAGCCGGTATAATTCAAATGGATTACTTTCAGAATCACACTTGCGACTGTCGCCATGTATAAAGCTCCAAGCATATAGGTGATCTCTTCATTATCAAAATATGAGGTAAGCCTCGCTCCAAATTGTGATCCTATGAGGCCGCCTCCTACGAGTGAAAGGCCAATCCAATAATCGATGCTGACAGTGGAAGAGTAGGATAGATAGCCTGCGGATACGATTAACATGATAGCAAACAAGCTGGTCCCTACTGCATTTTTCGGCTTCATCCCTAAATAGGCGACCGATAAAGGCACCATAATAAATCCGCCGCCCACCCCTAATGTCGTAGAAACAAATCCTGCAAAAAATCCAATCAGCACCATCTTCAGAATGGAAGGAGAATATGACTGAGCGGAACCATCTGGTTTTTTCCCCCTTCTTAACATCCCTAAAGCAAAATAAGACAGCAGGATGGTATAAAACAAAGGAACGGCCCATGTGTCCCATCCCCTATCTGCTAGAAACATCACAAAAGGATGCGCGGCCTGAGTAGCTGCCATGCCGCTTAGTCCAAGAATCAGCCCTTGTTTAAGCCATATATTCCTCATCCTGATATGGGCGATGATGCCTGAAAGAGAGGTACCAATTGAAAAAAGCAAACTTGTGGTGATTGCTTCTACCGGAGAAAAACCAAACAGCATGAGTGTCGGAGTAAGGATGAATCCCCCGCCCACCCCAAAAAAACCAGAGAGCACACTAATAAGAACCCCGAGCGTAATAAATAAAAGATATTCCATTAAAAATCCCCACTCACCTGTATGTCTTGCCAGATATTCAATACTATATCACTTTACCATAATCGCACATGGTTATACCGACGAATGTTTATTTATAATAATTATAAATAAGTATTGATTATAATTTAAAATTTGTTATAATTAACATATAAATTACTTAGGGGGAATTACGATGGAAAAATTACATGCAGCATTAAATGTTCAAGTAGCAAACTGGAGTGTCCTTTATACTAAATTGCATCGCTACCATTGGTTTGTAAAAGGCCCGCTTTTCTTTACTCTTCATGAAAAGTTCGAGGAATTATACAATGAAGCAGCGGAAGTAGTGGATGAGGCAGCTGAACGCCTGCTTGCCATCGGCGGCTCACCGGCAGCAACATTTAAAGAGTACTTAAGCATTACCACTCTTGAAGAATCCAATGGGGAGAAGAAAGCAGAAGATATGGTTGCCGCTCTTGCTTCCGATTATAAACATATTAAAGAAGAGTTAATTTCTTTAGCCGATCTTGCCGAGGAACATGGAGATCAAGTGACAGGCGATTTTGCCATCGGCCTATTAGAAAAATTAGATACGCATATTTGGATGCTGAATGCCTACTTAGGAGAATAATTGAGTTTGATAAAAGAGTCAGTGAGAATAATCACTGGCTCTTATTTTTGTGCCTGAAAAAATTTTTGCCCTTTGTGCTCTCTGAGGTGTTATGATTGACCTGATTGCTTCATTTATTTTTAGAAAGGAGTCTCCATAATGGCAAACTTAAAATATTCCTTATTTATTTTTCTGGGCGCATGCAGTTATGGCATTTTGGCCTCCATTGTCAAACTCGGTCTTCAGGCCGGCCACTCTGTTCCTGAATTAACCGGAAGCCAATATTTAATTGGGCTCCTTTTGTTATTGCTTTCTTTCCCATTTATCAAAAGAACGAAGATCACTTTTAAACAAGCGGCAGCTTTGTTATTGACCGGTGCCTCCCTAAGCTTAACAGGCATTCTGTATGGCATGAGTCTTGACAGGAACCCGGCATCCATCGCTGTTGTTCTTTTATTTCAGTTCACCTGGATTGGAATTCTTTTTGAAGCACTATATGAAAGAAAGATGCCCGGCAAAGCCAAAATCATTTCTTCAATCATGCTTATTATTGGAACCGTATTTGCAAGCAACCTGATTAATTCCGGATCCTATACTATTCAAGCAGATGGCCTGATTTATGGTTTATTATCTGCGGTCACATTTGCAGTGTTCATTTTTGCAAGCGGCAAGGCCGGCAAAGGAATCCCAACCATTCAGAGAAGCATCTTCATCACATTTGGCGGACTTCTACTAGTTGCTGCTGTTTCAGGCCCAGTCATTATAAGCGGCGGCATCCAGCTTGGAGGCCTATGGAAATTCGGGCTGCTGATGGCATTGTTTGGCGCCATCTTCCCAATTGTATTCTTTGCAATTGGTTCACCCCACTTAGATTCAGGGCTTGCCACGATTGTAGGCTCTGCTGAACTTCCGGCCGCTGTTGCAGCCGCCATGCTGATTCTTGGCGAGAGAATATCAGAAGCACAGACTTTTGGGATTGTGCTGATCCTGATCGGAATCAGCATACCGCAGTTTTCATTTAAAAAGTCAGCGAAGAATCGTTATAGTACGTAGGATTTTTATGGCTGGATTCGCTGGGGTTTGGCAACTTGCTTGCGTAAAGAGGCTTTGGAGCTTATTCCAAGGCCTTTTTACTTTACAGCTGGTGGTTTGCGGGTGTTTATGGATGGTGCAGCTGGGTTCTGACACCAACTGGCTCTTTTCCCTTTTTATGTCGGAAGGTGGCCTGGGTTCTGACTCTGACTGGCTCTTTTCTCCTTTGTGTCCAAGTTGGGGCAGCTTCTGACTCTGACTGGCTCTTTTCTCCTTTTTGTGTCGGAAGGTGGAGCAGCTTCTGACTCTAACTGGCTCTTTTCTCCTTTTTGTGTCCGAAGTTGGAGCAACTTCTGACTCTAACTGGCTCTTTTCTCCTTTTTGTGTCCGAAGGTGGCCTGGGTTCTGACACTAACTGGCTCTTTTCCCTTTTTATGTCTGAAGGTGGCCTGGGTTCGGACTCTGACTGGCTCTTCTCTCCTTTTTGTGTCGGAAGGTGGAGCAGGTTCTGACTCTGGCTGACTCCTTTCTCCTTTTTGTGTCAGAAGTTGGCCTGGGTTCGGACTCTGACTGGCTCTTTTCTCCTTTTTGTGTCCGAAGTTGGAGCAGCTTCTGACTCTAACAGGCTCTTTTCTCCTTTTTGTGTCCGAAGTTGGAGCAACTTCTGACTCTAACTGGCTCTTTTCTCCTTTTTATGTCCGAAGGTGGAGCAGGTTCTGACTCTGGCTGACTCCTTTCTCCTTTTTGTGTCAGAAGTTGGCCTGGGTTCGGACTCTGACTGGCTCTTTTCTCCTTTTTGTGTCCGAAGTTGGAGCAGGTTCTGACTCTAACTGGCTCTTTTCTCCTTTTTGTGTCCGAAGTTGGAGCAACTTCTGACTCTGACTGGCTCTTTTCTCCTTTTTGTGTCCGAAGGTGGCCTGGGTTTTGACTCTAACTGGCTCTTTTCCCTTTTTTTGTCGGAAGGTGGCCTGGGTTCGGACTCTAACTGGCTCTTTTCTCCTTTTTGTGTCCGAAGGTGGCCTGGGTTTTGACTCTAACTGGCTCTTTTCCCTTTTTATGTCGGAAGGTGGCCTGGGTTCTGACTCTGACTGGCTCTTTTCTCCTTTTTGTGTCGGAAGGTGGAGCAGCTTCTGACTCTGGCTGACTCCTTTCTCCTTTTTGTGTCAGAAGTTGGCCTGGGTTCGGACTCTGACTGGCTCTTTTCTCCTTTTTGTGTCCGAAGTTGGAGCAACTTCTGACTCTAACTGGCTCTTTTCTCCTTTTTGTGTCCGAAGGTGGAGCAGGTTCTGTCTCTAACAGGCTCTTTTCTCCTTTTTGTGTCCGAAGTTGGCCTGGGTTTTGACTCTAACTGGCTCTTTTCCCTTTTTATGTCGGAAGGTGGCCTGGGTTCTGACTCTGACTGGCTCTTCTCTCCTTTTTGTGTCGGAAGGTGGAGCAGGTTCTGACTCTGGCTGACTCCTTTCTCCTTTTTGTGTCAGAAGTTGGCCTGGGTTCTGACTCTGACTGGCTCTTTTCTCCTTTTTGTGTCCGAAGTTGGAGCAGCTTCTGACTCTGACTGGCTCTTTTCTCCTTTTTGTGTCCGAAGGTGGAGCAGGTTCTGTCTCTAACAGGCTCTTTTCTCCTTTTTGTGTCCGAAGTTGGAGCAGGTTCTGACTCTAACTGACTCTTTTCTCCTTTTTGTGTCCGAAGGTGGCCTGGGTTCTGACTCTGACTGGCTCTTTTCTCCTTTTTGTGTCCGAAGTTGGCCTGGGTTCTGACACTAACTGGCTCTTTTCTCCTTTTTGTGTCCGAAGTTGGCCTGGGTTTTGACTCTAACTGGCTCTTTTCCCTTTTTATGTCGGAAAGTGGCCTGGGTTCTGACTCTGACTGGCTCTTTTCTTCTTTTTATGTCCGAAGTTGGAGCTGGTTCTGACTCTGACTGACTCCTTTCTCCTTTTTATGTCTGAAGTTGGCCTGAGTTCTGACTCTAACTGGCTCTTTTCTTCTTTTTGTGTCCGAAGTTGGCCTGGGTTCTGACTCTAACTGGCTCTTTTCTTCTTTTTGTGTCCGAAGTTGGAGCAGGTTCTGACTCTGATTGCCTCTTTTCTCTTTCCTATGTCCGAAGTTGGCCTGGGTTCCGACTCTGACTGACTGACTCTTTTCTCCTTTCGGTGTCCGAAGGTGGAGCAGGTTCTGTCTCTAACAGGCTCTTTTCTCCTTGTGTCTGTAGGTGGAGCAGGTTCCATCTCGAACACTCCTCTTTCTGCATTCTGTGTCCTAAGGTGAAGCAGGCTCCTAATCCAACGCTCCCCTTCTGCCAAAAGTTGAACCATTCCCATTCACCACTAGTCTTTTCCAAGCTTTTTCTGTTCCCAAAATCCAAAAACTTCAGTAAACTATAATTACCAATAAAACCAATGAGAAAGGTCGGAAAAAATGGCAGACACACCAGTTTCGATTCCCCGTCCGCTCGTCAGAACCAATCAATGGTCAATCGTTTTAAGTGTTTTAGCTTCGTGGTTTACCGGAGAAGCCTGGATTCTCGCTATTCCCTTGCTTGCAGGTATAATGGGCCTATTGTTCGGCTTCAATCCGATAATGCGTGCAGCAAGGTATTTTCTTAGAAAAAGTCCCTCGGAGTACATACCCGAGGACTGGGAGCAGCAGCAGTTTAACCAGGTGATTGCCGTTGCCTGCCTGGCGCTTGGGCTGATCAGCTTTCTCTTGGACTGGACAGCTGCAGGGTATGTTTTTACAGCTATGGTTGGTCTAGCAGGATTTATTGCTATTCTGGGCTTTTGCATCGGCTGTTTTATCCGCTTTCAGCTTAATCAGTATAGATACCGAAAATCGTAAGGCAGCCATTTCGGCTGTCTTTTTCATTTCCTTATTCACTCAGCTTGTTTCAAAGGACTTTTTAAGGGGTACATATTTCATAAGTCCATTAACCTGAGGTGAAAAAATGAAAACTGCCAGTAAGTTTCTATTAACAAAAGAAGATATGACGAACCCCGATATTGTGCCTGAGTGGGTTATTCAAGAATATAAGACGTTTCATGATACGGTTACAGATACAACCTTCCCATGCTATTTTGGAATGACTGCCGAAAAGCGCGGTGAGTTGAGATATGCCTATATTACACAGGAGGACTGGTCTAATCTGCCGGAAGCTCTTGAATCTTTCATTGAGCTTTTTGATGCACCAAAGCTTATTCGTCATGGGCTGTTTGTTTTTGTGGAGCCGGAAAAAGATGAAAAGCCGCTTGAGCATTACAGAGAGAATTTCTGGAATATCCTTCAGTATTTGCATAAGGTTGATACAAAGCCTTGGCCGAAGGATTACCCGACCGATCCGGACCATCATTTATGGGCGTTTTCTTTTGCGGAGGAGCCCTTCTTTGTGTTTGGCAATGCGCCTGCCTACAAGCAGCGTAAAACGAGGGATCTGGGCAATAGTCTTGTGCTCGGATTTCAGCCTCGCCGCATTTTTGAAGGACTTGAGGGTACCTCTAAAGGCGGCGTCATGTCCAGGGAGAAAGTAAGAGAACGCGTTGAAAAATGGGATGGCCTTCCTACCCATCCAAATATCAGCCACTATGGCGATCCTGAACACCGCGAGTGGAAACAATACTTCATCGGTGATGACATTAAGCCAATTGAAGGGAAATGCCCTTTTCACCATAAATAAATCGCTGTTTTACACAAATAAAGAACCGTTCCCAGTGAGCGGTTCCTTATTTATGTGTAATATATTGACTAATACGGTTTCCGATTGCGGACAGTACTTTTTTACCCGCTGACTGATTTTCGAGCCTGTCCACAAGTACTGCAGCATAGACTGTTTTTCCTTTATGGGTAAATATGGCGCAATCATGCTCTATTCCGGGCAGTTCGCCTGTTTTGCTGGCAACTTTGATTTTTTCCGTTTCTATCGTATTGGCCAGTTTATTTTTAAACTGCTGGTTTTCCAATATATACAGTGCTTTTTCAGTATACTTCCCTGATAGAAGCTTTTGCTCTGCCAAAGCCTTTATGCCATATGCCATATCCCTTGCAGTCGTGGTGTTATCCGTTCCTTTTTTCAGTGCTGCAAAATCCATCATCTTTCTGTTTAATGATGTGTTATTAAATCCTAAAGTTTTGATTAACTGATTGGTTTTCTCCATACCCAGCAGCTCAATGATAAGATTAGTCGCGGTATTATCAGACACGATAATCATAAGTGTCAATAAGTCTGTCACCTTGATCTTCAAATCCCGCGCCATTGCCTGCAATACACCTGATCCGCCGACCCGGGCAGAAGCAGTAACCTCCACTTCATCCTCAAGCTGCAGCAGCCCTTTCTCTGCCTGTAAAAGTCCCGCGAGTAAAATCGGCACCTTTATTAAGCTTGCTGAAGAGAATACAGCATCAGCATCTTTTTCAATGAAGCCATCCTCTGTATGAATATATAAGGCAACGCGGCCTTCACAGCTGCTGGCCAATTTAAGAGTTCCCGCTTTGAGAGTATGAAAGTCCATTTTATTTCGCTGCCACCACTTGAGGCCGGTTATGGTCGCCCGTTACTTTTTCATTATATAAATGGCAGGCCACAAAGTGATCCTTCTCAATCTCCTGCCACTCAGGCTTCATGGAAGCACATGCCTCCATCGCATAAGGGCAGCGTGTGCGGAATACGCAGCCGCTAGGCGGATTCATCGGACTTGGGAGTTCCCCTTCCAAAATGATTCTTTCCCGGTGATCCTCGACATCAGGGTCAGGAATGGGAATAGCAGACAGCAGGGCCTGTGTATAAGGGTGAAGCGGATTTTTATATAAGTTTTCGCTTGTGGTCAGTTCCACTAAATTCCCCAAATACATAACCCCAATTCTGTCGCTGATATGCTTAACCATCGAGAGATCATGGGCGATAAATAAGTAGGTCAGGCCTTTTTTCTTTTGGAGGCCCTTAAGCAGGTTCACCACCTGGGCTTGTACCGATACATCCAGCGCTGAGATTGGCTCGTCTGCAATAATGAATTCCGGATCAAGTGCTAAAGCGCGGGCAATTCCTATCCTTTGCCTCTGTCCGCCGCTGAATTCATGCGGATAGCGGTTGGCATGATCGCGGTTAAGGCCTACATCTTCCAGGAGCTGATAGACCCGCTCCAGCCGCTCTTTCTTATTTGGATATAATCCATGGACCTCCATGGGCTCAGAAATAATTTCCTGGACGGTAGAACGCGGATTTAATGATGCATAGGGATCCTGAAAGATCATCTGCATTTTTTTGTGAAAAGCAAACCTCTCTTTTTCTGTCATGGTATGAACATTTTTTCCGTCATAAAGGACTTCGCCTTCTGTACGGTTATATAAGCCAATAATCGTACGTCCTGCTGTTGATTTTCCGCAGCCGGATTCACCTACAATCCCGAATGTTTCTCCTTTTTTAATATGAAAGGAGACATCATCAACTGCCTTCAGAGTTTGTCCTTTCCCCATTGAAAAATGCTTTTTTAGATTGTTGACCTGCAGAAGTGCTTCATTTGCCATGTTTATTCCCCCGTCTCTTGCCAGTAGCGTCTAGCTGCGCATAGTTCCTTTTCATAAATAGTATCCTTTAAGTCTATTATCTCGATATTTTTACCGGTATTAGGAGAATGAAGCAGCTTTCCATCACCATAATAGATGCCTACATGATGGAGTTTGCCCTTCCCTTCTTCATAAGCAAAAAACAATAAGTCCCCGGGTTCAATGGAATCAAGTTCGACCGGTTTTCCCGCTTCCGCCTGATCATGGGCATCACGGGGAATGATCACTCCATTTGCTTTGCACATTGAATAGCTGAACCCTGAACAGTCATATCCAAAGCTGCTCATGCCGCCCCATAAATAAGGCAGACCCAAGAATTGTTCCCCCGCAGTGATGATATCTTGACCGCTGCCTATGGGTATAGCCTCGATTGATTCAAAGACCTTCACGTCAGCAGATTTTAAATAACCTTCTCCTTCAGGAGTCTGCACCTGGATCCATTCGTTATCTTCTTTTAATACCGGAAGGATAGTTTGATAGCTTAGAACTAGTTTTGGCTCTCTCTCAATAGAATAGAGTGCTGCTTTTTTATTTTGGATGACAGCGGCCTTTCCACTTTTAAACTTCCAGTCTTCATTCTGAGCCAGCTGGACTTTCGGGATCCAGCCGGGGTATCCTCTTTCATCCTTTGATGAAGGCTGGCTAGGGACAGCAATATGTACCCACCCTTCCTTCTCCTCCAGCACAATCACTTCTTCTCCGTATAAAACTTGTGACTGTACCAGATTCCCGTTGCAAAGCTCCAGGCGGGGTTCATAGGTGAGTTTTTCAAGCCACGAATCCAGGTTAACTGGATTCGTGATGGCCTCAAGGTCTATTTCTCTCGGTGAATCGCTTGCTGTCCACAGGGTTGCAGCAGGAACAGAGACAAGCCACTTTTTCTGATTTCCCAAAACGAATTCCTCCTCTTTAAAATTGTCAGGATGTCAATTCCTGCTGGTTCACTGCTAAGGATACATTTCTGATGCCAAGACCCGGTTCAGATGGCAGGGTAATTTTGCGGCCTGAATAACGGATTCCGCCTTCTACAATTTCTTTTGCCATCATCAATGGGGCGTCAAAATCAAAGCGGGTTATATTCTTTTTGCTGGCGGCAAAGTGGGCTGCAGCCGTAATACCAATTTTGGTTTCAATCATGCTGCCAACCATGCATTCCATCCCGCAAACTTCAGCGAGCTGATTAATAATCTGCGCCTGATAAATGCCCCCTGATTTCATCAGCTTGATATTAATCAAATCAGCACTTCGGGTTTTAATGACTTCAAATGCCTGCTTCGGGGAAAAGACACTTTCATCTGCCATAATCGGTGTACCAACTGCATCTGTAACCTGCTTAAGCCCCTCTATATCCCATGCCTTTACCGGCTGTTCCACAAGCTCAATATTCAAGTCCAGTGCTTCCATTTTCCGGATGGCGTAAATAGCATCCTTTGGCTTCCATCCCTGATTGGCATCCAGGCGGATTTTTATCTTTGATCCTACCCGGGTGCGGATTTCCCGTATTCTCTCTATATCTGTTAAAATATCATCCTTGCCGACCTTTACCTTAAGGACATCGAAGCCTTGCTGCACATAGGAAACCGCATCTTCACCCATTTCCTCAGGACCATTGACGCTTACCGTATAATCGGTCTCTACCTCATTTTTATGGCCGCCCAGGAATTGGTAGAGGGGCAGTTTGCATTGCTGTGCAAGACAATCGTACAATGCCATATCCACTGCTGCCTTTGCACTTGAATTTCCTATTAAAGCGGATTGAATCCCCTGGAAAATTTCCTCATAGTTTAGAAGACTCTTATTGACCAGCATAGGCTTTAATACATGATGAATGGCTGACTCTATGCTTGATAGGCTGTCTCCAGTGATCACCACAGTGGGAGGTGCTTCTCCCCACCCCGCTATTCCGTTATCGCATGTTACTTTCACAACAATCGTTTCAGCTGTCTCAACTGTTCTTAAAGCCGTTTTAAATGGTTTTTTCAGTGGTACCGCAGCTCTGAATGTTTCAATTGTGTATATTTTCATCTATACCACCCTTTTACTTAACTCCGCTTTCGATTGTCAGCTTTTTACCGGCTGCATCCAATTCTGCCCTTACGCCTAATGGCACAGAAATATGCGGAGAGCAATGGCCGATATGAAAGCCTTTTACAGCAGGCTTTTTCACCCTTTTGATATACGTATCCAGCACTTCATCCAATTCCAGGGAAAGTTCTCTTTCCGGAACGCAATTATTAAAGTCCCCTATGATAAAGCCGGCCGCATCCGCGAGCTTTCCGGCCATATGCAGCTGGTTTAGCATGCGGTCGACTGCACGGGGCTCTTCGTTGATGTCTTCAATAAGCACAAGTTTATCTTTCGTATCAATTTCAAATGGTGTTCCGATTGTACTGGCCAAAAGTGACAGGTTTCCGCCCGTTAAGATCCCCGTGGCCCTCCCGTCCACCATTGTCTCCAGTTCTGATATTCCTGCAGGATAGTCAAGTGTTACCGGCTCAAATAGCTGCCTGAAATATTGCCGGGATAGCGGATCCGCACCTTCTTTGCCAATATCAGAGGCGAGCATTGGCCCATGGAAGGTAACCAATCCTGTCTGCTGGCGAATGGCGGTGTGCAGGAATGTTATATCACTGTATCCCCAGAAAATTTTCGGGTTTTCTTTAATCAGATTGTAGTCAATCTGAGACGCAATTCTTCCGGTTCCATAACCGCCGCCAGCACAAATGATGGCTCTGACTTCTTTATCCGCAAACATGCTATGTAAATCCGCCAGACGGTCTTCATCCTTCCCGGCCAGGTAACCATATTGATCTTTTACATGCTCGCCCATCTTTACCTTTACACCAAGTTCATCCAAAAAAGACAGTGATCGTTTCAGGTTCTCCTGATTGGGTGGGCTTGCCGGTGCTATAATTCCAATTGCATCACCTTTTTTCAGGCGCTGAGGTTTGATTGCCATGCTGTCACATCCTTTAAGTTTTATTAGCATTATATGCTCCTGCAGCAAAAGCATTGTTTGGGAAATGAAATAATTGTCGAGGATATAAGCTAAGATTCGGGAAAATGTATTATTTTTCGGGAAATAATCTCGAAACGCGCAAGCAGACTTTTACTTTAAAAAAGGGATGTTCACACGAACATCCCTTTTCCTGTCACTTTCACATCAAGCCGAAGAAGCATTACTTCTTATCTGCCCATTTAAGCTCCATGTATCCAACCGGATGGCGGACAATTCCTGAAACAGCATCATTATAGAGATAAACCTGGTTGTAGAAATGGATAGGGATAATCGGCATTTCTTCAAATAAGATTTTTTCTGCTTCATACATCAGTTCGAAACGCTTTGCTTCGTCTGCCTCATTTTTCGCATCTTTGATCAGCTGATCGAACTTTTCATTGCTCCAGCCAGTGCGGTTCATGGAATGACCTGTCTGGAAGTTTTCAAGGAAGTTGATAGGGTCTGCATAGTCAGCAAGGAATGAACTGCGTGATAATTGGAATTTAAGCGCTTTTTGTTCTTCAGAGAATACATTCCACTCCATGTTGGCAAGCTTTACTTCCACACCAAGATTTTCTTTGAACATTTGCTGAAGTGCTTCAGCAATTTTTTTGTGTGTATCATCCGTGCTATAAGTTAAGGTAACTTCCGGAAGCTTATCATATCCTTCTTCCTTCATACCTTTTTCAAGCAATGCCTTCGCTTCTTCCACATTTGTTTTTACAAGATCTCCTGAAGCTTCACGGAAATCTTTTCCTGAAGGGTCAGCAAAACCATAAGAAACAAATCCGTATGCCGGCTTTTCACCATTCTTTGTAACGAAATCAACAATTTGCTGCTGATCCACTGCCATCGCAAATGCTTTACGAATGTTTTGATTCTGGAAAGGCTCCATGTTTACATTAAATCGATAGAAATAATCTCCAGCCTGGTCTTCAACTTTTGCTTCTCCCAGCAGCTGCTCACTCAGCTCAGAAGGCACATCGGATACATCCAGTTCTCCAGACTGGTACATTTGATATTCTGTATTTGTATCATCAATGATGGCCCAATGAATTTTTTCCAGTTTTACAGTCTCAGCATCCCAGTACTGATCATTTTTCTCCATAACAAAGTGGCTGTCATGTTCCCATTCTGTCAGGTTGAAAGGACCGTTGCCCACAAAAGATTCCGCTTCAGCAAACCACTTCGGATTTTCTGTTGCAACTTTTTCGTTAATTGGGAAGAACGCAGGGTTGGTAATTACACTTAAGAAGTAAGCCTGCGCACTAACAAGAGTAACTTCAAAGGTTTTGTCATCAACAGCTTTTACTTTTACATCATCAGGTGATCCTTCCCCATTATTATAAGCTTCTCCGCCTTCAATGAAATAGCCGAGAAAAGCGGCTGAAGATCCTGTATCTGGATTTAAAAGGCGTTTCCATGCAAATTCAAAGTCACCTGCAGTTACAGGGTCGCCATTAGACCATTTTGCGTCTTCACGGATATGAAAGGTATAAGTCTTTCCGTCTTCTGAAACATCCCATTTTTCAGCAATTGCGGCTTCTGGTTCATGATCTTTTCCAAGACGGGTCAAGCCTTCCATCAAGTTGTTCAGTGCAGTCCATGAAACAGAGTCAAAGCCGATTGGAGGGTCAAACGAAGTCGGCTCCTGGCCATTGTTCAAATAAAGGACTTTTTCAGCACTTTCTTCTTCTTTCTTGCCATCATTCTTGCTGTCTGTTTCTTTGCCGGCATTTTCATTTGCCGTACAGGCTGCCATGACAAATAGCAATACACCTGCAAGCAGCAGCGATAAAAACTTTCTCATTCTTTTTCCCCCTCTTAAGATATATTTCTTTATCTACCAGATGCCTGTCTGACAGCTGATAGAGTCATAACTTTCACTGTACCGGGTCCGGCACTGCGAAAGGAAAAACCTATTTTACACTCGCAAGCATTTTCTGTGCCCGTTCATCCTGGAGCCAGCAATCAACATGATGATCACGGCTTAGATGTGTTTTGTAGGGATAAACACGGTCACATACCTCCATTGCGTATCCGCAGCGGGCAGCAAATGGGCACCCAGCCGGGGGAGCGAACAGATCCGGCGGCGATCCGCCGATGGGAATAAGATCGGATCCATCCAGGTCAAGGCGGGGAACGGATTTCAGCAGACCCTTTGTATAGGGATGCTGAGGATTATAGAAAATTTCCCTTCGTTCTCCGGCCTCCACGATTTTCCCTGCATACATGACAGCAATGCGGTCGGCTACTTGAGCGACAACCCCCAGGTCATGGGTTATGATAATGATGGATACTTCGGTTTTCTTCTGGATATCTTTAAACAAATCTAATATTTGCGCTTGAATCGTCACATCTAGTGCAGTGGTGGGCTCATCGGCAATCAGCACTTCCGGCTCACAGACAAGTGCCATGGCAATTACAATTCGCTGCCTCATCCCTCCACTGAATTGGTGCGGATAATGCTTCAATCTTTCGGATGGATTTGGAATTCCAACTAAATTCAGCATCTCTAGGGCCTTTTTGCGGGCATCCTGCCTTGATATGGTTTCATGCTGCATAATTCCTTCTATAATTTGCTCCCCGATGGTAATCGTAGGGTTTAAAGCTGTCATGGGATCCTGAAAGATCATCGAAATGTCAGCACCGCGGATATCCCGCATTTCTGATTCTTTTAGCTTTGTCAGGTCCTTCCCTTTAAAGAGGACAGCGCCATCTGCTATTCTCCCGGGAGGTGATGGAATCAGCCGCATGATGCTCTGGGAGGTCACACTTTTCCCGCAGCCTGATTCACCCACAATAGCAAGGGTTTCTCCCTTGTAGAGATCAAATGATACACCCCTTACAGCCTGGACTTCCCCGCCATAAGTGGTAAATGTGACTTGCAGGTCTTTTACTTCAAGTACTTTCTCCATGCTGCTACCTCCTTAACTTCGGATCGAGGGCATCCTGCAATCCGTCTCCAAGCACATTAAATGAAAACATGGTCAAGGAGATGAAAAAGGCAGGGAAGAACAGGCGCCACCAGTGACCTGACAGAATGGTAGACAGCCCATCACTTGCCATGGAGCCCCAGCTGGCAAAAGGCGGCTGAATGCCTAATCCCAGAAAACTCAGGAACGCCTCTGCAAAGATGGCCGATGGCACTGTTAAAGTCATCTGTACAATGATAGGTCCCATTGTGTTCGGCAGCAGGTTTTTCTTTATAATCCTCGATGTTTTTGTTCCGAACGTCTTTGATGCCAATACAAATTCATAGTTTTTGATCTGCAGAACCTGTCCGCGGACAATCCGGGCCATCCCAATCCAGCCTGTTACGGAAAGGGCGAATATAATGGTGAACAAACCCGGCCCCATTACGACGCTGATTAAAATAACAACCAGCAAATATGGAAGTCCATAAAGTATCTCAACTACCCTCATCATGGCATTATCTGTTCTGCCGCCTTTATAGCCGGCAATACCGCCGTAAATGACCCCGATTGCAAAATCAATCATGGCTGCCACGATTCCAACGAATAAGGAGATCCTGGCTCCATACCATGTTCTTGCAAAAACATCCCGGCCTAACTCATCTGTTCCGAACCAGTATTTTGAAGATGGCGGAAGATTCTGATTGGTCAATGACTGCTGGGATACACTATGCGGAGAAATCATCGGGCCAAATATAGCCATAAAGGCTAAAGCAATAAGAAAGAATAGTCCTGCCATCGCCAGCTTGTTTTTCAAAAGCCGGCGCCACGCATCCTGCCAATAAGAGAGGCTTGGCCTTACAACTGCTTCCGCTTCATTCTCGTCTTTGGCCTTTGGCACAAACCAATCATCCGGAATATCGGGTGCAAGGTTGCGGTTATCATGCTGTTTGCGCAGTTCCATTAGCTCGCCTCCTTTTTATGAAGCTTAATTCTTGGGTCCAGAACCCCGTAGGCAATGTCCACCAAAAACAGCATGATAATCAGTATCGAGCTGTAAAAAACGGTGGTTCCCATTATGACGGGATAATCACGTGTATTGATACTTTCAACGAAATACTTTCCCATTCCGGGAATGGCAAATATTTTTTCAATAACAAAAGTGCCTGTCAAAATGCTCGCTGCCAGCGATCCCATTACAGTTACGACAGGCAGAAGAGCATTTCTGAGTGCGTGTTTAAAAACAATTTTCACCGGTGACAGACCTTTAGCTTTGGCTGTTTTGATGTAATCCTGTGTCAGGACTTCCAGCATGCTTGATCTTGTCAGCCGGGCGATGATCGCCATTGGACCGGTCGCAAGCGCCAGAGTCGGCAGAATCATATGCTTCGGGCTAGACCAGGTAGCCACAGGAAGGATTGCCAGGTTGACAGCAAGCTGCTGAATCAATAGTGTGGCAAGCACAAAGTTTGGAACGGATATTCCCAGAACTGCAATGGTCATCGCTAAATAATCAATAAAGCCATTGTGCCGGAGAGCTGCTATGATTCCGAGGGCAATTCCTGAGAAAACCGCCACGGTCAATGTAACGATTCCCAGTTCAAACGACACCGGAAAGCCCCTTCCGAGCATTTCATTAACCGTCTGGGAGGATTTTTTAATAGATGGCCCGAAGTCAAACGTCACAACCGATTTCAAGTACATCCCATATTGGACATACAAAGGTTCATCCAAATGATAGAATTTCTCCAGGTTCCGCTGGACCGCTTCACTGGTGTTTCTTTCTTCATTAAAAGGCGATCCGGGTACGGAATGCATTAAGAAAAAAGTCAGAGTGATAATGAACCAAAGTGTGACGACCATTGCGATGAGGCGTTTTATTATGTATCCAGTCATTCATTAACACTTCCTAACAGAATGTAGTTCTCATGGCCAGCTCAGTCATCACGAGCATAGCCTGGTATGCTTCAAGAATATCTTTAGCCTGATAGCGGACGATGGTTGTATTTACTTCTATCTCTGCACCAGGCATTAAAGCAGCCCACTCAGCCTGGCCATAATTGGCAAATTCAATTTTCAACACAGGGTTTTCCGGGGGCACGAGCGGTTTGACAAGCTCCCTTTTGCTAAGCGCTTCTGCCGCCTTTTCTCTTAAAAGCTGGCCGGCCTTCGTCGGAGTAAGCGATTTCACCGCTGAACGGGATATCGTCTCTTTGACAACGGCTGTTGTCACATTCGAGATTAATTTCTCTGCTTCCAATGCCGCCTGGTCATCTCCGGCCACCATTAGGACAGGAACGCCATGATAGCCAGCCACATAGGCATTGAAGCCCATTTCTCCGATAGCATGATCATTAATATACATATGCCTTACACCAAAAATCATAGAGTGGGACATTACACCTCTCATGGAAGCACGTGCATGATATCCAACAAACATGGCTCCGCTAAAGCTTGAATCCAGGCCCTGAACCATTGAATATGGCTTAACATCACCAGTAATCAGCTGAGTCTCAGGGTGCATTCTTTCGATCAGCAGATTGTTCATTTTTGAGTGGCTGTCATTGACAATCACCTCACTGCAGCCTTCTTCAAAGGCAGCTGTCACCACATGGTTTGCTTCGTCCGTCATAATTATCCTGCTGCGTTCATAATTGTGCTTCGATGAGCCGACATGAGTATGATCCGCCAGACCCGTAATTCCCTCCATATCAACCGATAAATAAAGCTTCATTTCGAATCCCCCAAAAAATTATATTATTATAGTTTTCTATATTGTAAGTTATTTTCATATTTTCTGTAAATTGAATTTTCATAAAAGCTAAATACAAAAAAATCCAGCTATCGGAGATATTCTCTGATAGCTGGATTTCATCTGCGGAAAACAGAAAAAGCAGCTTTACTTATTCAAAATTTGTGTATATTTTATATGGGCATTTTTAAAGGCAACCATTAGGGCCTTTTGTGAGGAGCCGAAATAGCGGCCTTCAATTTCTTCCATTACCTTGTCTGCTTCGAGTATGGATTTGCCGACAAATAGAGATTTAATAAATAATGAAGTTAAGTTGATAGTAGATGAACATTCAGCATCTACAATTTCATCTGTTTCCCTGTCGATCACAAGACCGATAAAGAAGCCGTTGTATTTTTGCATAATCGGATTGTTCAATGATGTTTTGCTGTCTCCGATGATGTAGACGGTATTTTGTCTGTACATGAACTTGCCTCCTGCAGACCCGGATATTATATGAGGCGTTTATGAGGTTATCATAAACATTCATTATAATGCATGGCCCGTACCAAAATTGTAATACAACAGAGGCTTTATTACAATCACTTTTCAATACTTTTCTAAATATTTTATCAATTAAACCTATCCTTTATATCCCTTTTGGCCTGCAAGTCTCAATGCATACTGCAGCAGGTCCTCCCCGCTCATGAGCTTTTCTCCGCCACCCTGTGCAAATTGAGGATTCCCGCCGCCTTTGCCGTTAATTTTCTGCAAAAGTTCTGCTGAAAGGCTCTTCATATCAGATTCCGAATCTGCTCCCTTGGCACAGACAAATTGAAGTTTATCTGCAGTCTCATTAATTAGGATTACATCGGCATTTTCCGATTGTGAAGCGATTAAGCGCGCCAGTTTCTGCAGCTCCTGAATGGTACGCCCCTTAAAGACTTGGCTGACATACTCTCCTTCTTCTGCTGTGTACAATTCTTTTGCCTCAAAAGCCAAAAGGGTCTCCTTTGCTTCTTCCAGCTGCTTCTCCAGGTCCTTCCCATTTTCAATCAAACGGCTCGCCGCCGAAGGCAGCTCCTTCTCTGGTGCATTTAGGAGCTGGCTAAGATTTCGGGTGATTTCATATTTGGTCTGAAGCTGCGCTAGTATCCTGCTGCCGCAGACAAACTGTACGCGAATTTTCTTTTTTTGGCGCTCCCAGTCCAATATTTTCACACCGGATACCTGGCCGGTTGAAGTCGGATGTGTTCCGCCGCATCCGTTATAATCAAACTCCGGAATGATCACAAGCCGAATATCTTCACTGACAGACAGCTTCTTGCGGAGAGGAAATTCGGAGGCTTCCTCTGCACTTACCCACTTCGATTCAATTGGGCGGTTCTCAAGAATGATGGCATTAGCCAGCCTTTCTGCTTCCTCTGCATGCTCAGCGGGCAGTTCACTGATCTCCAAATCAATGGTTAATGTTTCTCTGCCTAAATGAAAGCTGACTGTTTTATATCCGTAAAGCTCTTCAAATGCAGCTGATAAAATATGCTGGCCGGCATGCTGCTGCATATGATCAAACCGCCGTTTCCAATCGATTTCTCCTGACACTTCTGTTGTGGAGGTGTCCAATTCTCCTTCTAAATAATGCCGGATTTCCCCTTCCACTTCTTCGACATCTACCACTTTTATGTTATTGAGTGCCCCCTCATCATGAGGCTGTCCTCCGCCAGTCGGATAAAAGGCCGTTTCTTTCAGGACGGCATATACTCTTTCCTTTTCGTCTGCTGCCTGATATACAAGTTCTGTTTCAAATGTTTTGATATATGGGTCTTCATAATAAAGTTTTTTCAAAGAGAATCCGCCTTCCTTATGTCTTGTCTAGTTTTAAACTACCTATTATCCAGTTAGAGGTCAAGCCGCTTAGCAGTCAAGGGAGATTTACTAGTAATTTTATCCACGCGGTTTATGTCCGTGAGGAAAAAGGTATGTACACGAATAGATAAACAAAAATTGTTAAGGAGGATGATGAACATGGCAACAAACAAGCATATAGTAGGTGCATATGATACAGAACACGAAGCTATTCAAGCGGTTGAAAAATTAAGAGCAGAAGGATACCGGCCTGAAGATATTTCTGTAATCAGCAAAAATAAAGACGATGTGGAGGCCGTTACAGAAGAAACAGGCACAAAAACAGAAGAAGGATTAGCTGCCGGAGCGGCAACTGGCGGTGTTTTGGGAGGATTAACAGGTCTTCTGGCCGGTGTTGGCGCATTGGCGATCCCCGGAATCGGGCCAATTGTGGCAGCTGGACCAATTGCTGCGACATTAACAGGAGCTGCTGTTGGTGCAGGCGCAGGCGGCATTGCCGGAGCTCTTATTGGAATGGGCATTCCTGAAGAGGAAGCACATCGCTATGAAGCAGATGTCAAATCAGGAAAAATCCTTGTGTTAGTCGATCCTGAAACGAAGTCTGCAGACTTTACTGACGGTTATACAAATGCGGACCGTTCCGTTTTGGATGGTGACCGCACCACTTATACAAATGCTGATCCTTTAAACCCTGGGGAAATTGACCGCGGAACGAATGCATTTAAGGATAACACCAGAAACAGCAGCGGTGTCTGGACAGATGAAAATCTGGATCTAAACCGTCCGCTGAGCGGAAATCCTGAAGAATTGGAAACAGATGACCGGACTGTTTCAGCCTATAACGATGATGTCGATACCCGCTATCGAGATGCATATGATTTTAACAATAGGGATAACCGCAATAACCCTTATAAAGGATAATGGAAAAAGAGCTGCTTCCCCATGTGGGAGCAGCTTTTTTTGTTTATTATAAAAATCGGAAAAGTTCCATATTTTTCATCTTTTTCCTCCTGTTTTTCAAAGTTATACTTAATTGTAATGGAATGGAAAAATAGTAATCTATCGGGGGGAAATGATAGTGAGAAGAGTGTTGCCGGCGCAAGTTATTTCTCATAGTCAATTTGGCTATCGGAAGCTGCCATCAAGTGTCCAGTGCGAGTGCCCAAAATGCAGCAAACCGGGCCATTTTACGATTAAAGCAAATTATAATCATACCAGCAAATCAAGCATTCTTTCCCATGGAAATTGTTCTGCCTGTAAGAAAGAATCCGTCTTTATCATGATTCTTAATGAGGCCGGCCAGTCCAGCGATGAGACAATCCTCTATATCTATGATCCTAACTCTGCGAAGGAGCTCCTGACTCAGCTGGAGAAAATAAAGGAAGTGCCTGGAGATCTGACACGTGCCTACAAGTCAGCTCTAAATGTCAGCTATTCCAGAGATACGGTGGCAACAGCTGTGATGTCAAAGCGGGTCCTTGAGAGCATATTAAAAAACTTCCTCGGTGAAGAGGTCAAAGGGCAAAACCTGTCAAAGCAGTTTGAACAGCTGCCAAACCATGTTGATTTAGCAAAGCCCCTTCAGTCATTAAGCCAGCTGGCGCAGCCTGGCAGTCCCTTTTACGAGATGCTCGATCTTGAAAAGGATATTGATCAGGAAATGGCCGCTCTGCTGATGGAGCTCCTGGAGAGTTTAATAGAGTACTTATTTGTCCTGCCAAATAAAATTGAAATGCTTCAGCAGAAACTAAATCAAAAGCTCCGCTGATCCTATATTAAACCCCCTTATCTCGCTGATTAAGGGGGTTCATTTTTACTCTTAATTATTCAACTGTCTTCTGATCTGATCTTCCGCCTGCTTGCGTATTTCATCCTCGCAGGCTTCTTTATTTGTAATGATATTTGTTTGATATTTTAACCCTTCATAGTCAACCGTTACTGTAATTTCTTTCATTTTTCCTGATCCTTTCGTGATGGTTTACTTTATAAATACCAACAAAAGGGCATTTTAAAACTTCTCTAGCCTGTTTTCATCCGCTCTTCGAAGATATGAACAAGCCTTTCTTTCATTTCCTCTTCTGTTACAGCCAGGCTGTGGCTGGCCATTTTTGTTTTAAGGATAAGTTCATAGCCTTCATTTACTTCCTGAGAATAGCCATAGTATTTGTGATTTAAATCTATCTTTTTAAAATGGAAGGATTTTAGTTTTTTCCATGGAACAAACCTGCTTCCGCTTATAAAGCCATCATCATATACCGCAAATACATTCAGGAGATCTTTGGCGTTCATTAAAGGGATAAACATTAGATAGAGATAGGTCCAGCTGAATTCCATAATATATTTACCGAATATAAACATTGCGCTTAGAAATACCAGCATGACAGCATACATAGTAAGCCCGAGTTTGTTCTTGGTGATCACAGGGCTATCCGATGTTTTTTGGGGGAATTTCCTGACGGCTTTCAGATCATCTTTTACTGAAGGAAAAAGGGCAGCTTTCTTCATTTTGGTTATAAGTACTATGTAGTGATAGCTGAAATAGATCATAAATAAAAGAAAAACGACCTCGAATAGCAGTTTCATCACACCCGCCTCCTTATTCATCATTACGATTCTGCATTGAATAAAGTTTCATCACTACAAAAATTTATGATTGTGCAATCAAACTAATTTGAATATAATCTAATTAGATGGATATCTAATTATTTTTTCGTTATCTAATTAGATAATTATCAAATCATATTACACTGAGGTACGTTAACATGACTAATTGGACTGTATGGAAAAGGGAGAAAAATTATCAAAAGCTCTTCTGGGCTGGTGTCATTAATGGAATTGGCAATCGATTTACTCAAGTGGCGCTGCTTGCACTGCTCTACCAAGTAACAGGTTCCGGTGTGGCAATCGGAATTTTATTCGCTGTCCGCATGGCACCATTTTTCTTCATTGCTCCAATAGGAGGCATGCTCGCAGACCGTTTTTCCAAAAAAGCTATTCTGGTGACAGTGGACTTGCTGAGGGTGCCGGCGGTCCTCTGCCTTCTTTACGTAAGGGAACCAGGGGACCTATGGATTGTTTTTACAAGTGCGTTCCTGATATCTATGGGCGAAGCCATCTATTCACCAGCCAGGATATCTGCAATACCTGCCCTTGTAAAATCCGATCGGCTTATATATGTAAATGCGATTGAGCAGGTTATGGTTGGGGCAGTTCTCATTTTGGGATCAAGCACCGGCGGACTGCTCTCCTACTATCTGGGGAACCATGCTGCTTTTATGATTAACGGTCTTACCTTCCTGTTATCAGCGTATCTAATCTCGAGGATGGTTTTCCCGCCAGTTTCCGAGGATAATAGGAGAAAAACGGGTACACCGGCTGCCGTATCACCATGGAAGCTAATTCTTGGCTCTTCGGCACTGATTGCCTTTTTTATTATGATGCTGACAATGCCGCTCGCCAATGGCATAGACAATATTCTAGTCAGTATATATGGACTGGAAGTATTTGATATGGGTGAGCTGGGTGTTGGGTTTATGTATGGCGCATTGGGGATTGGCCTTATTCTAAGCTCCTTTTTCTCTCATATGATAAAGCGCCGCCTTCTGGCACTTGCGTTCATCTTTATCGCCATAGAAGGCACCGGTCATGTTTTACTTAGCGTTGCGCCCAGCTTTTACTCAGCTCTTTTCACTGTCGTACTGATCACCTTTGCGGGCGGAATCGGCAATATCTGCCTGGATACTGTTATGATGAAGTTCTTACCCCGATCCAGGCAGGGAACATTTTTCGGTCTAATGCAGATGATCTCAAACCTTTCCCTGGCAGTCTCCATGGGTACGGCAGGATTCCTGCTGGAGATCTTTCCTCCAAGGACCCTTAGCCTGATCGTTGGCCTGGCCTATCTTATTTTTGCTGTTATGTATGCCCTATTATTTGCAAGAGTGGATCTTATAAAAGAAAAAAGGGAATTTAGCAGAGGAATTTAGTTGAAAAAGCAGAAAAGCCCTGCAGGCATTCAACTGTCCTGCAGGGCTTCCTTTTAGTTTTCTTCGATTTCTCTGCGGTTTTTCTTAAACATTTTAGATAATACTTCGTACACGATTGGCACAATGATCAGGGTCAATAGCGTCGAACTTGTAAGACCGCCAATAACGGTAATCGCAAGCCCTTTGGAGATAAGTCCTCCGCCGCCGGAGCCAATGGCCAATGGAATTAATGCTCCAATTGTCGCAATGGCTGTCATAAGAATAGGGCGAAGTCTTGTTGCTCCCGCTTCGAGTACCGCTTCCCTCATGACCAGACCGTCACGCTCCATATGGATGATCCGGTCCACCAGAACGATGGCATTGGTTACGACGATACCAATCAGCATTAATAATCCCATCATAACTGATACAGATATGGTTTCTCCAGCCATTAATAAGCCAACGAATGAGCCTATCACGGCAAATGGAAGGGAGAAGAGAATCGCAAATGGCGCCACTCCTTCACGGAATGTAACCACCAAAATGAAGTACACAATCGCGATAGCCGCAAGCATTGCAGCACCAAGCTGTGTGAATGTCTCAGTCATATCTGCCTGAACGCCGGCAACTCCAACTGTTACTCCCTTAGGCAAATCTAAACCATCAATCGCTTCATCTGTTTTAGAAGTAGCTTTTGAGATGTCATCGCTTTTCACTGTAGCTGACACGGTCGCGAAGTACTCGCCTTTACTGCGGGCAAGCGTATTATGCGTTGTACCTTCTTTCACTGTGACAAGCTCGGAAAGAGGCATCGTTGTACCCATGGCTGTCGGCACCTGTGTTGCCAGGATATCATCAATGGATTTCGGCTGTTCGGCCTGCTCCTGCTGGACAATGACTTCAAGCGTCTCCCCGTCTTTTTCAATTGTTGTCAGGATATCCTTGGTGTTTGACGGATTCAGCATCATGACAATTTGTCCGGCTGTCAGACCGTATTGAAGCAGTTCATCCTGCTCCACATTGAAGGTATATTCAACAAATGCATCTTCTGCACTTGAAGAAACATCCTCTAATTCCTTAATTTCCTTCATTTCATCTTCTACCATTTTGACTGATTCATTCAGTTTATCTAAATCTTCACTGTAGAATGTGTAGCTGACTTCATTGGTTGAGCCGGACATAGAAGAGAAGTTCTGGCTCTTCCATTCACCTGATTGTCCGATATTAAACACATAGTCTTCTATTTCTTCACGGACTTCAGGGAAATTATCCATTTCCGGGTCAAAGATCAGGTACATTAAGGCACCGCCTGCTCCACCGCCCATCATGGCAGCCATCTGATCCGCTTCTTCGGTTACAGATATTTGAACGATGTCAATATCTTTACGCTTTAGCATCTCTTCTTCTACTGCTTCAACATTCTTTAATGTTTCATCTTTAAGCTCTCCAGCTTCAGGCGTGTATGTCAGATACATCACTTTCTCTTCTTCACTGCCCATGAAGCTGAATCCGATCATTGGTGTCAGTGCTATGCTTCCCGCCAGCAATACTACCGCAATGATGGAAGTAATAATCTTATGATTAAGGGATTTCTCAAGAATGCCTTTATACCATTTTGACAGCCTTCCAGCTTCTTTATGGCCGCCTTCCGTTTTTTCACTGTACAGTTTCTTTTTGAACAAGAAGTGAGACAGCGCTGGAACGATGGTAATTGCTACAAGGAGTGAAGCACCAAGCGCGAACGTCATCGTCAAAGCAAATGGCATAAACAGCTCGCCGACCATGCCCCCTACAAAGATGAGCGGTGCAAATACAGCAACCGTTACTAATGTCGAGGAAAGAATTGGCTTGAACATTTCAATCGTTGCTTCACGGATAAGTGCCCGCCCTGTCAGTTTTTCTTCTTTTAAATGCAAACGGCGGTAAATATTTTCGACTACAACGATAGAGTCATCAATTACACGGCCGATGGCAACCGTAATGGCTCCAAGCGTCATTATATTCAAGGTAATATTCATCCAGTTCAGCAGCAGCAAAGCCATGAAAATGGAAACTGGAATGGATACAATTGAGATGATTGTAGATTTGAAATCACGCAGGAACAGCAAAATAATTAAGACTGCGATCAGTCCGCCGAACACTGCCTTTTCAATCATCGTTGATACAGATTCTTCAATTGGCTCACCCTGGTCAAGAGAAACATCTATGACAAGGCCTTCGATCTTTTCTTGTTCTTCCTTGATTAAATCCTTTACATCGTTGACTACTTCAACCGTGTTTGCCTGCTGTTCTTTAACAATTTGAATCGCAATGGCATCATTTCCGTTTGTACGGGAAACCGATTGTACTCTTCCGACAGTGTCAATTTCAGCAATGTCACTCAGCTTAACAAAAGGTGACTGGTTTTGTGCGGAAGGCGTTACCGGAATGAGCATGTTCTTTAATTCATCCTCAGTCATGAACTTGCCGTCTACTGCAACAGCCTGTTCACCTTCCTCAAATTCGTAAAGCCCCAATGAAACGGCCATGTTGCTTGCCTGGATCATTTCCTTTACTTTATCTTCCGTCAGCTCAAGCTCTGCCAATTTTTCTTCGTTGTAGGTGAGCTGTACTTCTTCCACATGCTGACCAGTAATGGTCGCTGATGCTACTCCATCAATTTTTTCAATTTTTGGGAGTATGATATCTTCTACAGTCGAGGTTAACTCAACAATATCCTCTGATTTACTGCTTACACTCAGTGCCGCAACCGGCATCATATTCATGCTGATGGCAGTAATGGAAGGTTCCTGTGCTTCTTCCGGCAGCTCCACTGCATCGAGTGCTGATTGGAGAGCCCGTTTGGCTTCGTCCATATCAATACCATAGTCATATTCCACTTGGATATTTGACATGTTAGAATATGAATTTGAGTAAACCGATTTTACATTTTCAAGCCCTTCTACGGCCTTTTCAATTGGGATGGACACATCTTCCATCACTTTTTCAGGAGTCGCACCCGGGTATACATCCATTACCATTAAGTAAGGGATTGAGACATCCGGAATGGTCTCCATATTCATCCGTGTACCTGAATAAATGCCAGATACCGTGATAATAATTGTTAACAGCCAGACTGCAAGTTTATTCTGCAGGACAAAATTCACTAAACCTTTCACTTGTGCACCTACCCTAAATTGACTTATTAGACTCAATTACATATAATAATGACCGGGTGGTCATTTGTCAATCATAAAGGAGTGACATTCATACATGAGCAAAAAGCAATTAATTATGGAAAGCGCTTTAGAACTCTTTGCCAAGCAAGGGTTTGAAGCTACCTCTGTTCAGCAGATCACCGTTCACTCCGGTATTTCCAAAGGAGCTTTCTACTTATCATTTAAATCAAAAGATGAGTTGATCATGGCTTTGATCGATCAGTTTATGGATCAGTTTATCTCAGATATTGACCGAATAGTCAAGGACCCGAATAATACGGGCGAAGAGCTTTTGAGGAAGTTCTTTTACACCACTTTCCACTCCTTTCAAAAGCATTCTGACTTCGCAAAGGTTTTTATTAAAGAACAGGCGCATAGCTTTAATGAAGAACTGATATCAAAAGGGCGCCACTTTGATCAATTAATTGATGATATCACCTTATCAATGTTGGATCAGCTATATGGTGAGGCTGTCCAGCATACTAAATATGATTTAATTTATTGCATTAAAGGCTTCATGCATGTATACTCTCATATTTTCCTATTTTTCAATGTGCCCTTGGATTTGGACCTTTTATGCCGGTCACTTGCGGAAAAAACGGACCTCCTGGCTAAGCACTCGGCCATTCCGTTTATAACGGACGAGCTCTACGACACGTTCAGGAAGGCTGGGCATGAAGAAATGACAGATGGGCAAATGATTGAAATCATAGAGCAGAAAATCGAGGAATTAGATGAATCGATTGAGAAGGAATCTCTTGTCCTTCTTAAGCAGGATGTCTTGGAATCGAGCCTGCGGCCTGCCATTGTAAAAGGATTGATCTCAAATATCCAAGGCAGCCCTGATTTAAATTGGATTGCTCATTTGCTTCAGAATTATTATATAAAAGGCGGATTGCTATAAGCATCCGCCTCTTTATTTTTAAGAGCCTTAAATTGAGACTATTGAAGTGGAAGGTGCGAGATCCTCGAAAATGCACGCGCACTCTCTTCGTGCGTGCGGTGAGTATTCAAGGAAGCTTATTCATGTCCTACGGGAGTAGCGGGAGAGAAAAACAACAACTTTTTTTAGAAAATGCTGCTATTAGCAACCGGCATCATCTTTTATATACGTGTTTATCACTATGCTGCTGCAGAGAAAGCAGAAACATACTAAACTGCAGGCAATGATGTGAAAGGAGCCCCTTATGGGAAAAATAATATAATGCAGATAGAAAAAACCTGATGAGAAAATTTCCCACCAGGTTTTTTCAGTTCAGATCTAAGTTTTCTAACCATACATTTAAATCCACACTATCTTTCGCTGATCAGCTAGTTTAACCTAATTTTTTTATCTTATAAATGATAATCAGCAATATGAACCAAACTGGAGTCACAAACAAGGCCACACGTGTATCTTCCGCAAGTGCAAGCACTACAAGGACGAATGCCAGGAAAGCCAGGATTAAGTAGTTCGAAAAGGGATAAAGAGGCAATTTAAATTTATTCACTTTGGCTAGATCGGGCCTTTTTTTGCGGTATTTCAAATGAGAAATGACTGTAATACCCCAAATATAGATGAAACACACTGTAGAAATACTTGTAATCAGGGTAAATACACCTTCTGGCATTATATAGTTCAGAATAACAGCAATTAAAATAATCACAGTTGAAAAGAACAGCGCATTTGAAGGTACTTTACGTCGATTAAGCTTTGCTAAAGATTCAGGTGCATTCTTATCTTTGGCAAGTGAGTACATCATCCTGCTTGTACTAAAGATGGCACTATTACAAGCCGAAGCAGCTGAAGTCAGCACGACAAAATTAATAATACCAGCAGCTGCAGCAATTCCTGCCGCCGCAAAGACCTGGACGAATGGACTTTCCGCAGGTTTGATTGCACTCCACGGATAAATACTCATAATAACGAAAAGGGCGCCAATATAGAAAATAATGATTCGTATAGGGATATTATTAATCGCTTTTGGAATGACCTTTTCCGGGTCTTCTGTTTCGCCTGCTGTAAGTCCTACAAGTTCAATTCCAACAAATGCAAACATTACCATCTGAAAGGAGAGTATAAAACCATTCATGCCATTTGGAAACATTCCGCCGTGGCTCCACAAATTCGTAAAACTGGATTGGCCCGAATTGGTTGAAAAGCCTTTAAAAATCATGAATATACCGATAACAATTAATGCCAGAATAGCGATGATCTTGATTAATGCAAACCAGAATTCCATTTCACCAAAAATTTTGACGGTGGCCAGGTTCATAAACAACAAAATAATCAGTGCAATTAATCCTGGCATCCACTGCGGCACATCTGGAAACCAGTACTGAGTATAGAGGCCAACTGCGGTTAAATCCGCCATTGCGATTGAAATCCAGCAAAACCAGTAGGTCCACCCAGTAATAAATGCTGGCATATCACCTAAATAATCCTGCACAAAGTCGACAAAGGAATGATATTTCAAATTTGATAGCAATAATTCTCCGAGTGACCGCATGATTAAAAAGCAAACAAGCCCTGTAAGGACGTATGCAAATAAAATCGATGGCCCTGCTAAATGGATGGACTTCCCTGCTCCCAGAAATAAACCTGTTCCAATGGCGCCACCAATAGCGATTAGCTGGACGTGTCTATTTTTTAGACCTCTTTCTAATTTTTCTTCCTGCATATGATGTCTCACTCCCAAATGATCCAATAACCTAAAAATGTAAAAGTCCTGGTGCTAAACGGCCTGTTTAGTCTTCCCCAAAACACATCCGCAATTTTTTATTTAGAGTTCATAATAATCAACAAAAATATTGATGTCAATTTTAGATCAGGAAATAGGCTAAACGCAGGGGATTTTTCTGGAATTATTACCGCAGTCCTAGTATTTCAGATCAATGGGTAAAAGACTGAATGCTATGCCTAGCATCCAGCCTCTTGTCTATGCAAATTAGCTTGGAAAATTTACGATTGTACTTTTTTACCTTATTGAATTAATTACTTTTTTACTTTTGAGATCGTCAGGCCATCACCAATAGGAATAAGCAAAGATTCCAATTGAGGATGATCAGCCACTGTTTTATTAAATTTTTTCATGAATTCAGTATGACGTCCAGGTTCAGCACTCTCATCGGCTACACTGCCTCTTGCCAATACATTATCACAAACAATTAAAGCCCCATTATCCGCCAGTCTGATGCAATATTCCAGATAGTTTCCGTAATTTTCTTTATCTGCATCGATAAAGAAAAAATCAAATTGCCGGTTATCGCCAACAAGCTTTTCGAGGCTTTCTATAGCTGGGCCGGTCAAATAGGATACTTGATCCCCAAACCCGGCTTTAGCCAGATTATTGTGTGCTAATTCTGCGTAACTCTCTACGAGCTCAAGAGATGTTAAATTTCCTGCCTGAGTAAAACCCCTGGCTAAACAAATCCCGCTATATCCACCAAGCGCCCCAATCTCAAGGACATTCTTTGCACCTGACATAGATACCAGCAGCGTAAGAAGCTTTCCAGTAGAAGGAGAAACGGATATGGATCGCATGCCATTCTCTTTTATAGAATTAAGAACACCCTCCAGAATATCATCTTGGTTATAAAAAACGGAATCGATATATCTGTTAATTTGTTTCATATTTCCCGCCCCTTTAATAAAATGAATTTCCTTTTAAAAAAGGGCCGCCGGAGAGTCCCTACAGATTCTCCAGACAGCCCTTACAGGTTAATTACTTCAGCTCAGTTAAAACTTCTTCAATTTTAGCAAGCTCTGATTGTAAACCGCCACCGCTCAGGTACCAAAGTGGTCCATCCAGGTAAACGATTTTTTTGTTTTGATAAGCATCTGCTTTCTTAATGATGTCATTTTCCATATCCTCTTTAATATTAGAGTCGCCGCCAACAGCTGCTGTACGGTCAATGACGAATAGTACTTGCGGGTTAAATTCCAGGATCGCTTCAAAACCGAAGTTAGATCCATGAGAAGATGCTTCGATATCTTCTGTTACCGGCTTAAATCCATAAACATCATACATGTAGCCAAAACGGGAATTTGTTGCAAATCCTGATAGTTTACCTTCGTTATACATTGTTACTAAAGAACTTTCATAGTTTCCAGCTAACGCTTTGATTTCTTCTAAAGCTGAATCATATTTTGCTTTGTATTCTTCAGCTTCTGCTTCTTTGCCGAACATTTTCGCTGCCAGATCAACAGAAGATTGGAATGTGTTCCAGTAGTCAGCATCCGAAGTTCCAACAAACACAACAGGAGCAATTTCTTTTAATTCTTCATAGAAAGCTGACTGACGTCCAGAGATGAAGATTACATCCGGGTCCATTTCAGCAATATCTTCAAGTAATGGTTCCTTTAAACCGCCAACACTTTCATACTCATCAGATGCGTATTTTTCAAGGTGAGCAGGCAGGGTAGAATCCTTCGCAACCCCAACAATCCCCTCAACTCCTAAAGCATCCAATGTATCCAGAAAACCGTAATCAAATACAGCAATTTTTTCTGGCATCTTTTCAAATTTTACATCTTCAAAATTAGTTGCTCCACCTTCATTGCCTTCTACTGAAGCAACTGTCGGAGAAACTGTCATTGGATAAGCAGCACTTCCTTCTGCTTCAGATGCATTTGTTTCTTCAGATTGGCTTGCTTCAGCTTTGTCAGCTGATTCGTCCTTTGAAGCTTCTTCGCTGGATCCACATGCAGCAAGCAATAATACCATTGCTGCTAACAAGACATAAAGAACTTTTTTCATCTTAAGTAACTCTCCCTTTTTTCGTGTTTTATTGATATTGATTATCATTATCAACTATGATGATAATTATTATTGAATAATCTTTATTAGTCAATAACTTTTTGTGAAGTTTTTAATTTATTTTCCATAAGTTCAAAAATATTACACACAGTAATCAGATTCCTGGAGAAAGATAATAGACTTCTCCAGGAATCTATTGTTTAGGTATGCGAGTTAAAGTACACGCAGATCCTGCAGCCATTCTGTTCCTGAATGGGGATATCCATATCATAAATTTCACGAAGCACATCCGAATCTATGATTTCCCGGGTAGGTCCATTTTTCATCAGCCGGCCATTTTTTAACGCAACGATACGATCCGAATATACGGATGCAAAATTGATGTCATGCAAAACAATGACAACCGTCTTTCCAAGTTCATCAACCAGCTTGCGCAAAATTTTCATAATTTGCACGGAATGCTTCATATCCAGATTATTTAATGGCTCATCCAGCAGGATATAATCCGTATCCTGAGCAATGACCATGGCAATAAATGCCCGCTGCTTCTGACCGCCTGACAATTCATCTAGATATTTGTTTTCCATTTCATCCAGATTCATATATTCAATGGCTTGGTCAACAAACTTTTCGTCCTCAGCTGATAAACGCCCTTTTGAATAGGGATAGCGCCCAAATGATACAAGCTCGCGCACTGTCAGTCTCACATTGAGATAGTTGGCCTGTTTCAAAATGGATACTCTCTTAGCAAAATCCGAGGACTTCCACTTTTTCACATTGTTCTGATCAAGTAATACTTCACCAGTATCCGCCTCTAATAAACGGCTTACCATAGAAAGAAGCGTCGACTTGCCGGCACCATTCGGTCCAATAAAAGAGGTAATGGTCCCCGGCTCGATTGTGACTGTAACATCCTCTACAACAGGCTTTTTACCAAATTGTTTTGTTAATCCTTTGATTTCAATCATCCTGCTGCCCTACTTTCCTTTAGTAATAGATAGATAAAGTAAATACCGCCAATAAAGTTAATGATGACACTTAATGTCGTACGCAGCTCAAATATATGTTCCACAAGGAAATTACCGCCTACCAATGCAATGATACTGATCAAACTCGCCCCTAATATATGGATCGAATGTTTATATGTCACCAGATATTGATAAGAGAGGTTGGCAACAATAAGTCCAAAGAACGTAATAGGGCCAACAAGCGCTGTGGATGTGGCAATTAAAACGGACGAAAGGATTAAAATTCTCATAACCATACTGTCGTAGTTGATGCCAAGGTTCATCGCATTTTCCCGGCCAAGCGACATCACATCCAGCTTTCCCATGATCAGGTAGCCATATAGAAACGCCAGAGCCAGGATGCCAATTGAAATAAATAATAACTCTGCTTTCACATTTGTAAAGGTCGCAAACAGCCGGCTTTGAAGACTTAAGTATTCGACTGGATCTATCAGTACCTGAAGGAATGTGACCAGGCTTCCCAGGAGTGTTCCTATAATCATCCCTATTAATAGCAGAAAATAAATAGGGTGCTTATCAGCTCTGAACAAAAACCGGTACAAAATTAGGGCAAATACGACCATAGCCAAAATGGCTGCGCCAAAGTTTAAGTATTTATTTAACACCCACACTGACATTGAACCTGCAAAAAAGTAGATTAATGTCTGTACCACTTGATACATAGAATCCAGGCCCATAACAGAAGGTGTTAAAATGCGGTTATGTGTGATAGTCTGGAACGCAACGGTTGAGTAAGAAATGGCGATTCCAGTAATAATCATTGCTGTAACCCGAAGCATACGCTTTGGAAAAGCATAATCAAATCCGCCTTTAATATCATAAAAGCCATATAGCAAAATACACACAATAGCAATAGCTGCTAACATGATCAGTTTTGTACTATTTCGCATATGCTCTCCCCCTTAGCAGCATCGTTAAGAAGATAGCACTGCCTATCACTGCCACTGTTACATTAACTGGAATTTCATAAGGGTGAATAATGATGCGCCCCAGAATGTCACAGATTAATAAGAAGACAATTCCCAGCACCGCTGTATGCGGGATCGTTTTGCGCAGATTATCACCTAAATAGATGGAGACAACATTGGGAACGATTAGTCCCAAAAATGGAATAACCCCGACAGTAAGAACCACCGTTGTGGCGATAACTGCAACAAGGATCAGGCCGATGTTCAATACCAGCTTATAGCTTAAGCCAAGATTTTTTGCAAAATCCTCCCCCATTCCGGCAACCGTAAATTTATTCGCATAAACATACGCCAGAACAATAGCTGGAATACTGACATACAAAAGCTCATAGCGGCCAGCAATAATCAAAGTAAAGCTTCCCATAAGCCAGGAAGATAGATTTTGGAGCAGATCCGCTTCATATCCAAGGAACGTAGTAATCGAAGATAATATATTCCCATACATAATGCCGATTAACGGAACGAAAATAACATCTTTAAATTTTATACGATCTAAAATCTGCATGAAGAGAAATGTACCTGCTAAAGCAAAGGCAAAGCTAAAAATAACCTGCTGTGTATAAGTGACATTCGTAAAAAATAGCATAGAAATTAAAATCCCAAGTTTTGCTGCATCCAGTGTTCCGGCAGTAGTCGGTGATACAAACTTATTCCGGCTTAAAGACTGCATGATTAAACCGGCAATACTCATTCCTGCCCCCGCTAATATAATCGCCAGTAACCGTGGAATGCGGCTAATAAGGAATATATGTGTTTCATCTGATTCCCAATTAAGCAGGTCCATAGGCGTTATATCTATTGCACCGATAAACAGCGAGATAAAAGATAGAACGATGGCTGCAATTCCTAACATCCATAATCTCATTGATAACCCTCATAACATTTTTATTATCAGAAGTCTTTTCTATAAAACTACTTGTGAAAGAATGATAATCATTATCATTAAATGGTTAAAAAAAAGAGCCTTGATATGTATAGTTTTTTATTTATTGAAAATGATTATCACTATCTCTGCACAATTAATGTATCACAAAAAATAATAAAAGAAAAGAGAAAGATAGCAAATTTCGGCAATTATCTAATATTCTCTTATTTTAGTAAGGCCGTATAAACGAAAAGGAGACTCAAACTCGAAAGTTGAATCTCCCATTTCTGCCTCTATAGTGTTTTAATCAGTACCCGAATAGCTTCAGATACGTCGATCTGATTCTCTTGGCAGTGATTCGTCAGCTGCCGATATGTTTCTTCATCCAATCTTACATGGACAGTGTGCAAATATTTTTCAGAATCCAGCTTTTTCGGCCTTCCTCTTGTCACTTTTCTTTTACCGCTTCCATCTTTCCAGACATTTATGATGACATATCCGTGTTTTTCCAGCCAAAGGTCACAATCATACTCTTTCCACATGGTTTTAGCCCTTTGCAGGAATTCAAGCTTGAATTTAACAAGCTCATCTCCCTGAAGCCCCTTCATGACCGCTTTTTCCATTGCCTTATGCTCGTTAAATTGAAGAAATTGGTCGTACGATTTAAATGTTAATTCTTTCATTATACCGCTCCCATAATCTATTAACTAATCTATAAAAATCATACCCTTTGAGAAAACGATTGTAAATCCTGACCGAATTCGCTTCAAGTAAAGAGATATTAGCTCATTTTCGGCTAAAGTATGGACCGCACCAGCCAGTTTCATGGGTTACTGCATATGTCCAATTAAACTCTTTATCTACTACGTAAATATCCTCTTGCTCTGCAAAGTCCCTGGCTGTTAAAGATGAAGCATGTTCAAGGATTAAGGCATTATCCGAATGCTGATAAAAAATGTAACAATACTTCTTTACTTCTTTATTAAACGCTATATCAGCCTCCTCCTCCTTTAAGCACTTCCTTCTTTCATAACTAAATACATGCCACAAGTAGCCGCAAAAGCCATCTTCGTCATAAAAATAAATGGACCTCTTATCATTATCACTAAGATGATCAGCAAAACTGTCTTCCCATTGCTTTCTCAAATATGCTCCCCATTTTGGTATTTCCTTTACTTTTACCTTTTTACTTCTCAGCGATTCTGCCAAATCCATTATGTAATCCAAACTAACACCTACTTTAATGAAAACTCTATAATTAAATATTAATTATGACTCTATATTTCAAACTCCAAAATGAATCATGTATTTCTCTTCCTTTGTTGCTTGTATGATTTTTAAAGCGAGTTCATTAAGCTCTTTAGATTTATTAAAATACTCTGATGAGGTTACGATATCGTAAAATAATGATAATGACTCAGGCGGAATAATAGTAATCCCCGAATAGGCTAAACCGCATTCAGAGCGGCTAATTGAATGAAAATAGGTTTTCATGACAGATAAATATTTATCCAGACCTTGTATAACATTATCATTAACAGATATACAATTATATTGGTCCGGTTCATAATGAATATAGTTTTTTTGCTTAACTAAATCATCTAGTATTCCAAATTCATGGATACAAGGCATAGTAGTCCTCCTTTCATCATAAAACATTGCGATCAGCAATCTTCCGTTTTCTGCTGGCGATTAATTGGCTGTTCCCTAATTTTTTTCTTTATTCTTCTGTTTTTGTCCAAAATCCTGCTTCCTCGCTTTTGGACAAAAAAAAACGAGGAAAACCGGAGGAGTCCTCCAATTTTCACTCGGTTTAGATGAAATATCTCCTTACTCCACAGTAACCGACTTAGCCAGGTTACGCGGCTTATCTACGTCACACTCGCGGTGCAGTGCAGCATAGTAAGAGATTAATTGTAATGGTATTACAGAGATAAGAGGTGTTAATAGCTCGTTCACTTCCGGAATGATAAAGCTGTCTTCTTCTGTTTCCAGCCCTTTCATGGAAATGATGCAAGGGTTTGCTCCGCGGGCAACAACCTCTTTAACGTTGCCGCGAATGCTCAGGTTAACACTTTCTTGAGTTGCCAGAGCAATGATTGGCGTACCGTTCTCAATTAAAGCAATCGTTCCGTGCTTTAATTCTCCGCCTGCAAAGCCTTCAGCTTGAATATATGAGATTTCTTTCAGTTTAAGTGCACCTTCAAGGCCGACATAATAGTCGATTCCACGGCCAATGAAGAACGCATTGCGAGTAGTAGAAAGGAATTTGCGTGCAATATCTTCAAACTCTTCCTTCGCATCACAAAGTACTTCCATGGCATTCGCAACGATGCCAAGCTCCTGCACAAGGTTGAAGTCCAGCTCTAGTCCGCGGCTATTCGCAGTTACTTCTGCAAGTATGGACAATACAGCAATCTGGGCTGTATAAGCCTTTGTAGAAGCAACGGCAATTTCAGGACCTGCATGAAGCAATAAAGTGTAATCCGCTTCACGGGATAGAGTAGAACCTGGAACGTTTGTAATCGTTAACGCCTTATGGCCCATTTCCTTAATATTCACAAGCACGGCACGGCTGTCTGCTGTTTCACCGCTTTGAGAGATAAAGATAAATAACGGCTTCTCTGAAAGCAATGGCATATTGTAGCCAAACTCACTTGAGATGTGAACTTCAACTGGGATTTTTGCGATTTTTTCGATAAACTGCTTTCCAACAAGTCCTGCATGATAAGAAGTACCTGCAGCAATGATATAGATGCGGTCAGCGTCGTTCATCGCCTCAACAATTTCCTGGTCGATCGTCAGCTCGTCATTATCATTTTGATACTTCTGGATGATTTTGCGCGTCACTAAAGGCTGCTCATCGATTTCTTTCAGCATGTAGTGAGGGTAAGTTCCCTTTTCAATATCGCTTGCATCTAGTTCAGCTGTATAAGGATCGCGGATGATCGCCTCGCCATTCAGTGTCTGAATTTTAACAGCCTCTTTTGTGACAATAACGATCTCTTTGTCCATCAGTTCAACATACTGATCAGTCACCTGCAGCATCGCCATTGCATCAGAAGCGACTACATTGAAAGTGTCGCCTAAGCCAACCAGAAGCGGGCTCTTGTTTTTCGCTACAAAAATTGTTTCGTTGTTTTTAGCATCCAAAAGGGCGATTGCATAAGAGCCTTTTAAAAGTGTCAGCGTTTTACGGAACGCTTCTTCAGTACTTAATCCCTCGCTCACGAATAAGTCAATCATCTGAACGATGATTTCTGTATCTGTATCACTTTGAAGAGCTACTCCCTGCAAATATTCACGCTTTAAGATGTCATAGTTCTCAATAACGCCATTATGAACCAGCGTAAAACGGCCTGAATTGCTTTGATGAGGGTGGGCATTGACTGTGCTTGGCACACCATGAGTCGCCCAGCGGGTGTGTCCAATTCCTGTGTTTGCCGTCACATCTTCATCCACAATATTGCGAAGGTCCGCAATGCGGCCCTTTTCCTTGAAAACCTGAACGCCGTTCTCATTCATAACTGCGATTCCAGCTGAATCATAGCCTCTATATTCAAGCTTTTCCAAGCCCTTTAATAAGATTTCCTTTGAATCTAAGTTTCCGATATATCCAACGATTCCACACATACTTCTTTTCCTCCTAATAATGAAGGGGCAAGAAGCCTTTTCGGGGCAGTCCTGCCCCTTATCTCTGTTTTGTATGATTGCCGCTCTGTGAGGCATTACAGCCTTTTAAAAGAGCGATTCTTAATTTTAGCATTTCCTTCTCTTTGTCCATTCAGTTGCCTGAATGTTTTAAAGAAGAAATCATCGGTTGTGCTTTCAACCGGGAGGCATCCGCCGAACATTCGATAAACCTCCTCCTCGTCAACTAATCCTTACGTCCAGGATCAGTTCAGGCGCTTTAAAAACTATATTCTCTCACTATCCACCTTTCTCTTCTTGAATGATGCTGTATTGTATTCGTAAATACAAAAACAGGACTATCATACATCAAAGTCAGACTTCAGTCAACAAATATGTGTATAGAACAGCTAGAAGCTGCTATATATAAAAATATGCATAAGGGAGCTCATGAGTTCCCTTATGCATATGAATTGTGCTTCTACTCTTTTAATCCCATTTCACTTTCTACAATATTAGCAATGCGCTCTACATATGACGCACATAGTTCACCTGTTGGCGCTTCTGCCATTACACGGACAAGCGGCTCTGTTCCGGAAGGGCGGACAAGAATGCGTCCGTTTCCGTTCATTTCTTCTTCAACCTGTGCAATGACTTCTTTTACTTTTTCATTGTCTGTCACATGATGCTTGTCTGTTACACGGATATTCACAAGCTTCTGAGGAAATTTCTTCATTTCGTTTGCAAGCTCAGATAATGGCTTTTTGGTCACTTTCATAATGTTCACAAGCTGAAGCCCTGTCAAAAGGCCATCTCCCGTTGTGATGTAGTCCAGGAAAATGATATGGCCTGACTGTTCTCCGCCAAGGTTGTAGCCGTTCTTCTTCATTTCTTCCACAACATAGCGGTCGCCTACAGCGGTCTGCACACTTTCCACTCCATTGGCTTCCAGCCCTTTATAGAATCCAAGATTGCTCATGACTGTTGAAACGACTGTATTCTGCTTAAGTCTTCCCTGTTCTTTCATGTATTTTCCGCAAATATACATGATTTGGTCGCCATCCACAATGTCGCCATTTTCATCAATGGCAATCAAACGGTCTCCGTCTCCGTCGAATGCCAGACCTACATCTGCTTCTCTTTCCTTAACAAAGGCAGATAGTGCCTCAGGGTGAGTGGATCCGACCCCTGCATTGATATTTAACCCATTAGGAGAGGCACCCATCATGGATAAATCTGCATCAAGGTCAGCGAACAGGTGCGTTGCAAGCGGCGAAGTAGCTCCATGCGCACAATCAAGCGCAATGTGAATGCCGGAAAAATCTTCGTCAACTGTCTGCTTCAAGTATTGAAGATACTTTTGTCCGCCTTCGAAGTAATCATTTACCTGCCCCAGGTTTCCTCCGACAGGTCTTGGAAGCTGGTCTTCTGCCATATCCATTAATTCCTCAATCTCCGCTTCCTGATCATCGGACAGCTTAAACCCATCCGGGCCAAAAAACTTGATTCCGTTATCTTCAACCGGGTTATGAGAGGCTGAAATCATGACACCGGCCTCTGCTCCCAATGCTTTTGTTAAATAAGCGACACCAGGGGTTGAAATGACTCCTAGGCGCATTACTTCTGCTCCAATTGATAATAGCCCTGCGACAAGTGCACCTTCGAGCATATGGCCTGAAATACGGGTATCCCGGCCGATTAATACTTTCGGACGATCATGGTCTTTCGTTAATACATAACCTCCAAAACGGCCCAGCTTAAATGCCAGCTCCGGTGTCAACTCACTATTTGCAACTCCGCGTACTCCATCTGTACCGAAATATTTACCCATTATATTATCGCTCCTTCTACCTTTAAAAACTATATTATGCTTCTTCTTTTTGTGTAATCGTAACGGTCGCTTTACCTGCAGCAGGCTCTATATCCACACCTGAAGGGCCGTCTATATTGATAGGCACCTCATGATCACCTTCTCCAAGGTCAGCCAGGCTCATAGATAGATTAAAATCCTCCGCTTTGAGATCCTGAACAATGCTGCTCTTCCCGGTAACCGTAATACTTGTCCTTCCGGAAGCAGGGTTCTTTAGGACCGCTTCATATTCTTCGGATAAGCCGGTTAAGCTTATGGCAAGATTTGAAAAGGTCTTGGTTTCCTCTTGATCCTGTGCCTGTGTTTCTTCGGCAGGCTCCTCTGTAACTTCCTCTTCTTCCTTGTCCGCGTTTTCCTCAGTGCTGATATCAACAGACACCTTCACTGTTTTAGGATCAACTGCAGAAATGCCATCCGGAATAATAACCGGCAGGGTGAGCACAGTATCTTTCTCAATCTTTGAGACATCTACCTCTACCCTGACGCTTTCTGTCTCATTCAAAATATCTTCACGGCCCGTTATAGAAGCCTCATTAATATCCAATTTAATTGAATTAATGGTAACCCCCTCCTGAGGGTCCCCATTCCGGACAATCGTTATAGGTACCTTCTTGCTTAACTGCTTAACCGGGACTGTTACCCGGATGACCCGAGGCTCCACAATGACATCAAGCTTATTCATCTCACGGTCCAGTACCCTGACTGTTGCTTCATCAGTGATTGTGTCCGTTATAGGACCTTTCACATCCAGAGTTGCTTTCACAAAACTGATCCGCTCAATCACTTCTTTTGCTCCCGTAATTTTAACTGTTTTTGGCTCTGCAGATGCCGCTTCAGCAGTATACCCTTCACCAAGAAGGCCATTATTGAATTCCGCATCCACTTTAAATTCCTGTGTCACTTTTTCGTGGACGGTTACATCTGCATATTGAGGGTTAATGGTTACATCCAATTTATCTGAAATATCGCGGATTTTAATTTCCACTCTTTGCGAGCCAATTTCTGCATTCGTCAAATCTACATATACTTCAAAATTCTGCTGTTTCTTCGCTGACTCAAGATGGCTCTTCGGGCCCTCAATACTTAGATCAACTGTCTCCGGAGTACCGGTTACGACCAGGTTTTCCGTATCATAATAGCTTTTCACCGGTACATCTTCTATAACTGCTGAATCCTGCTGGCCTGGAACGTTTATTTCCTTTAATTCCTTATCTGCATCATATACAGAATCAAAAAGAAAAAGGGCAAGAATCAAGGCAACAATTTTCATAAACCAGCGGGTATCCACTAATTTATCAATTAACTTATCCATTCTTTTTTCCCCTCCAGTTCCAAAGACCTGAAGAAGTCTGCTTTACTTTCTGCTGAACAAGCAATTCACTTGAAAGCATATCTTTAAAAGCCTCCGCTTTTAAGTCACGGTGCAGCTCCCCGTTTTTGGTTAAGGAAACACTTCCTGTTTCCTCTGATACGATAATGGTAATACTGTCAGTTACCTCACTTATACCTAAGGCAGCCCTATGTCTTGTGCCCAATTCTTTTGAGATGAAAGGACTTTCTGACAGAGGCAGATAACAGGCTGCTGCTGCCACGCAATTCTTTTGAATAATAACAGCTCCATCATGCAGCGGTGTATTCGGTATAAAAATATTAATCAGGAGCTCGGATGAAATTTTGGAATCAAGCTGAATACCGGTTTCTATATAATCGTTCAGCCCTGTTTCCCGCTCAACTGAAATAAGCGCGCCAATGCGCCGTTTAGCCATATAATCTACAGCCTTCGCAATAGACTCGACTAGTTTCTCCTGATTTTCCTCCTCCTGATTAGCTGTCCTTGAGAAGAATCTACCTCTTCCCAATTGCTCCAGTGCTCTTCGCAGCTCAGGCTGGAAAATGATGATGATGGCCAGAAATCCCCATAATAGTACTTGTTCCATCATCCACCCTAATGTTTGCAGATGGAACTTGTCGCTTGCTACTTTAACCAGGATGATGACAAAAATCCCCTTCAGCAATTGAACAGCCTTTGTTCCTTTCACAATCATTATAAGTTTATAGATGACGTACCAGACAAGGAGAATGTCTATTGTATTAGCCAACAATTTCAATATAGAGAAATCCGCAAACGACATTATCCTTCCTCCAAATATATATTTCAAAAGCAAAAATGCCAAAAGTTCCTTTATGTAACTTTCATATTATATCATATTCATTGCTAATTCCAATTTTGAAACAGCAGATACCTTCTGGAAAATTCACCATCGTCATTTGCATACTAAGAATCCCTGCTTCTCTTAGCAGGGATATTCTTTATTCCTATGATTATTCTTTGTCTTTTTCTCCTGTTTCAAAGACATCTACAGCATCTTTAGCTGCCGTTTTGATGTGATACCACAGCCATTCAAATATGGCATCAACCTCTTCGATTTCTCCAGTGACCTTGCCGGCCGAAGCCATATACTGCTGGCCATTGATGACCGTAACATTGCCCTCAACCTCACCCTGAATTTCCAAGTCGCCATTCTTCACCACTACATCGCCTTTTACCACTTCACCTTCAGGTACAATCACCTTATCGTTTTGCACCACAAGGTTCGGCTGTTTAGAAACAGATAATTGATGATCCTGATCCCAGGAAGATACAACGCTTCCCATCATTAAAACAAGAAAAAGTGATGCCGCAGTTAATAGCGGATGATGCCTGAACCAGCGCTGAACCCCGACCTTCCGCTTTTCTTTTGGCAATTTCGCCATAACATTTGCCGTGAAATTTTCAGGTGCCTGTATATGTGAAGTGCTTTGGACTAAAGCGATCGTTTTCTTTAATTCATGGAAATGAGTCTGACACTCCCCGCAGTTTTGCAGATGTGCCCTTAATTCCTTCTCATGTTCGGCTGAGATCTCTTCATCTAGGTACTCGTGCATATAAACAACCATTTCTGCTGGACATTTCAAAGTTCTCACCCTCTTTATTAGACATATCTTAATTGATTTCTAAGAGCTTCCCGGCCCCGGTGAATCCGGGTCTTTACGGTTCCCAATGGAAGGTCGAGCGTTTCACTGATCTCGTTCAGCGATAATTCCTCAATATATTTTAAAACAATAACTGAACGATATTTCTCTGGAAGCTTCGATATTTCCCTTTGGATTGTTTCCTGGAGTTCCAGGCTTTCTACATCATCCTCCGGCAGCCTCGCATCTGAAGCGATTTGAGAATACATGTTCAGGCCATCGGTTCCGGCGACCTCAGCATCCAAATAATAATCAGGCTTCTTTTTTCTGATTCTGTCTATACAAAGATTAGTGGCAATCCGATAGAGCCATGTGGAAAATTTAAGGTCAATATTAAAACTGGCAATATTAACATAAGCTCTTAAGAAGGCCTCTTGAGCGATATCCTCTGCCTCATGCCTGTTTCCCAGCATTCTGTAGCAAATCTGAAAAACTTTATCTTTGTATATTTCAACAACTTCAGCATAAGCATCCTGGTCGCCTTTTAATACTTGCTTTATCCTCTTCTTTACGATTGTCTCCATTTTTTTACCTCCGCTCCAGTGCGGCTAATCGATAATACGAATCGATAGCGGAAAAGGTTTCATTTTAATTAAAAAACATTCAATTTCTATATTAACAAATTTTTACTTATTCTGGTTTATTTTTTTCCTATTAGGGTATAAAAGTACTAAATTTATCGAAAAGGATTGGTTACGGTGTGTATTAAGGAATTATTGAGAGAAATTGAGGATTGCCGGACAAGAATGGTCCAATTAGCAGCTTCCGGCTCTTTTACAGATCACATGGTCGTTGACATCAGCAGTAAACTCGATGAACTCCTAAATAAATATTATACACTCACAGCAAAAAAATGAGCAGAACTTGTTTATGTTCTGCTCATTTTTATTTTTCCTTTATTACAAAAGCTTTTCCCCAAACAATGAACCCATAAGCGCGACTGCTACAGTAGCTGTTTTGTTCTTGTCATCCAAAATAGGATTAACCTCTACAAATTCAGCGGATGTAATGATTTGTGCTTCTGCAAGCATTTCCATGGCCAAGTGGCTTTCACGGTAGCTGATTCCGCCAATTACCGGAGTGCCAACCCCTGGTGCATCATGAGGATCCAGTCCATCCAAATCAAGGGAAAGATGAACGCCATCTGTATTTCGTTCTTTTAAATATGTAATAGACTCTTCCATAACCTTGGTCATTCCAAGACGGTCAATTTCATGCATAGTGTACACTTTAATGCCTTTTTCCTTAATAAGCTCCCGCTCACCTTCATCCAATGACCTTGCCCCAATAATGACAATATTCTCAGGCTTAATCTTTGGACCATATCCCCCTACATTGGTTAATAGCGGATGGCCTATACCCAGGCTTACAGCAAGCGGCATGCCATGTATGTTTCCTGAAGGTGAAGTCTCAGCTGTATTTAAATCACCATGAGCATCATACCAGATAACCCCGAGGTTTGTATAGTGCTTTGAAACCCCTGCTAATGTTCCAATTGCGATGCTGTGGTCACCGCCTAGAACTAATGGAAAGGATCCGTCTTTTATTGCGTGATCCACTTTCTCTGCAAGCATTTCCGTTTTCTCTGCAATAAGGTGCAAGTTGCGAAGATTTGAATTTGGATCGATTTGGACCTCCGGGCGGCCGACTGGAATATCGCCCTGGTCATGGATTTCTTCAAATAAACATTTTAAACGTTCATTCACCCCGGCATACCTGATTGCACTTGGCCCCATGTCTACACCGCGTCTCATCTGGCCAAGATCCATCGGCATTCCAATTATCGATAATTTCTGTCTACTCATAATGTAACTCCTCCCTTTCCCTTCATATATATATTTTAACCGCTTTCAAACACATGACTCAACTCGACAAAATCGTGTATATATATGCGGCTGTTAGGGGAAAAGGTCCTAGTTTTTTCGATGATGTTCCGATATTTATAAAATAAAAAAACCTTAAACCACATTGGTTTAAGGATTAATAAATTATGTATGTTGGTGGAGCCTAGCGGGATCGAACCGCTGACCTCCTGCGTGCAAAGCAGGCGCTCTCCCAGCTGAGCTAAGGCCCCATTTGGAGCGGAAGACGGGATTCGAACCCGCGACCCCCACCTTGGCAAGGTGATGTTCTACCACTGAACTACTTCCGCAGCATGCATATTTATATTTACAACTAAGACCTTCAGGACTCGATTCCCAAGGTCTGCGTATTTCTATAAAGTGAGCCATGAAGGACTCGAACCTTCGACCCTCTGATTAAAAGTCAGATGCTCTACCGACTGAGCTAATGGCTCGTAGTAAGGAAAATGGCTGGGCTAGCAGGATTCGAACCTGCGAGTGACGGAGTCAAAGTCCGGTGCCTTACCGCTTGGCTATAGCCCAATAATTACAAAATAAAAAGGACATTCATAGCTTGTCCAGTTTGTTGTGTTTTATTAAAAATAAATGGTGGAGGGGGGCAGATTCGAACTGCCGAACCCGAAGGAGCGGATTTACAGTCCGCCGCGTTTAGCCACTTCGCTACCCCTCCATCTGCGAAAAACAGATGGTGCCGGCGAGAGGACTTGAACCCCCAACCTACTGATTACAAGTCAGTTGCTCTACCAATTGAGCTACACCGGCAAGTATGGTGGAGGATGACGGGATCGAACCGCCGACCCTCTGCTTGTAAGGCAGATGCTCTCCCAGCTGAGCTAATCCTCCATTATGGTGACCCCTACGGGATTCGAACCCGTGTTACCGCCGTGAAAGGGCGGTGTCTTAACCGCTTGACCAAGGGGCCTAGTATTCTAGTTGTTTACATTAAGAGAGCTTCCAACCGGGCTCGAACCGGTGACCTCTTCCTTACCATGGAAGTGCTCTACCTGCTGAGCTATGGAAGCAACAGCTCATAATTCCCATAAGGGGCTTTATGAAAATGGCTCCGCAGGCAGGATTCGAACCTGCGACCGTTCGGTTAACAGCCGAATGCTCTACCACTGAGCTACTGCGGAATAGCGGTATTTTA
>NZ_JCAXER010000022.1:0-91380 GCF_059758675.1 Cytobacillus sp. GQ23 | reverse complement strand
CCAAATAAGAGTTGATATAGCTCGATTGCCTTTTCGAAAAAGACTAATGATTAAACGTTGACGTATTGTTCGTTCAGTTTTCAAAGATCAATTTTCTCTTTGTTATATTTTGCCTGATCGCCTAGAAGCGACTTTATTAATATAACATGTTATCCATAAACAAGTCAATAACTTTTTTAAATGTTTTTTCTCAGTTCAACTTGCCTTGTTAAGGACAAGAATTAATATACCACGACTCTTTAAATGTTTGCAATATAATTTTTCAAAAATGTTTAGTTTTATTTCCTCATGCATTTTTCATTTAAGCTTTCTACTATTAGATGAGCGATTTGGAATCAAATTTATTAGAAGAGACCCTTAAAGATAGCGGCAGATAATCTAAATGATCTGCAGCCAGATCTAATAACAGGTGCATGTTCGGCTAATCAAATTAATACGCTTTTAACTTGCGCCTGCATGAATAAGTTATATCAATAACATATTATCTGTATCCTTCATTAAAAATGCCCACATACTTATCCACTGTAAAATTCTTATTATTTCAGTTGTCAACAGAGTTACACACAGTCTGTGGATAACTTTGTTCACTTTTCCACACTTTTAAAAGCAACCATACAGAATAATATATTTCTAAGAAGTATAATAACTGCTTATAGAAAATCCAAACTCAAAATTAAAATAATTTCAGTGTATAAAGAAGAAATAGTAATAGTTTAGGGTAATTTTCATAATATCTATTAACTCTATTTAAAACGGAAGGTGTGAATCATACTGGAAACCGCAGCACTCTACATATCAGTGATCATGGCTGTTTTTTTGTTTGCTTATGCTTATGCAGAGGGAATTAAAATTGCAGACTCAGATGAAAAGGTCCATGGAGGCACCTTCATCTTTTCTGTTACAGCTGCATTTATTTTTTCAGCTCTGACCTATGTATTCAGATAAAAAAATCTCCCCATTTCAGGGAGATTTTTTCACTATTATATCTATAAAGATTTCATTTATCCGGAAACCGTTGTTTTTTTCTTCAATCCTTTCATCCGAAGCTTTCTCTCATCTAATATGAACAGAGTTATTCCTCCAATTACAATTGTACCCCCAAGAATTTGTGTCCATATAATAGACTCATGAAGCAAATAATAAGCTAAAACAGCAGCACCAACCGGCTCGAATAATATAGCCATAGAAATAGTTGAAGTGCTAAGCCACTTTATTGACCAATTGAATAATGTATGACCAAGAAGGGTAGGAACAAGGGCTAGAAGGATAAAATATACCCAATCACTGGTCCCATACGGCAGTAAAGGTTCTCCGGCGATTAACACATAAAATAACAATGTAATAGTGCTTATACTATAAACAACAAAAGTGTATGTGATGAGTGAAAGCCTTTTTCTGACTGTCTGGCCAAACATTAAATAAGCCGTAACAAGGGCACAAGCAATGATAGCAAGTATATCCCCGAACAAAGCAGACCCGCTGATTTGAAAATCTCCCCAGCTGATAATAACACTGCCCGCTATAGCGAGCAGCCCGCTTAATATCGCTTTCCAGGTAAACTTTTCTTTAAAAAAGAAATATGTACCTGCAAATGCAAAAAGAGGCTGGAGAGTAACAAGGACTGTAGAACTGGCTACAGAGGTGTAATTCAGGGACTCAAACCAGAGAATAAAATGCAAGGCTAGGAAAACACCGGCAATGATGGAATAGATCCAATCCCTCCTTGTAATAAGACGAAGTTCCGGAACATACTTTATAAGAAATACAGGCAACATGAAAAGAACAGAAAATAATAGTCTGTAAAAAGCTATGACTCCCGATGGAGCGCTGGATACCTTCACCAATATAGCCGAAGTAGAGACAGAAACGACGCCAATTGCCAGGGCAACATAGGGATTTATTTTTGTATTAGACATTTTTTTTACTCCTTGTGTCGGATTTCTAATAATTAGGGTATATTTCATTTTACAACGTACAGCTAAACTTTTACTACGGTTTTATTAGATCATATTTTGGATATATAATACTTTAAAAAGCGGGAGATATTATGAGCAGTTTAGAGATAGAAATATTAATGAAGCTGGGGATTTCAGCAGTCCTGGGTCTTATTATCGGCCTGGAGAGAGAATTAAAAAGAAAGCCGGTCGGCCTCAAGACCAGCTTAGTTATTTCCATAGTAAGCTGCCTGCTGACCATTGTATCTATTGAATCAGCTTATATGTTTCCTGGTAATGATGACATCAACATTACCATGGACCCTCTGCGTTTAGCTGCCCAAATTGTTTCAGGCATCGGCTTTTTGGGTGCAGGTGTAATATTGAGACGGGGAAATGACAGTATTTCAGGTCTTACAACGGCAGCTTTAATCTGGGGAGCAGCAGGAATCGGAATTGCAGTAGGTGCTGGGTTTTATATTGAGGCAATGGCAGGAGTTGCCCTTCTGATCATATCAGTAGAAGTAATCCCATTTATTATGGGCTTAATCGGCCCCCGCCGTTTAAGAGAAAAAGAAATCAACCTGCAGCTAAAGGTCAGGAATAAAGAAAACATCGCTGACATCATACCTGCAATTAAAGATCTTGATATATCTGTAAAACACATCCGCATCAAAGACCTGGAAGATGAACACCTTCATCTCGTTCAACTGATTGTTGCTGTCGACTATAAAAGGAGAACCACTGATGTATATTTCAACGTTTCAAGTATCCCTGGAGTACAGTGCATGGAAATCGATAGTATGCAGTAAATTTTTTTAATAATTTCTCTTGCAAGATAGCCCTGATGTGGTTATAATTTTTCTTGTACCACTACCCGGGGGATTAGCTCAGCTGGGAGAGCGCAACGCTGGCAGCGTTGAGGTCAGGGGTTCGAGCCCCCTATTCTCCATAATGTTTTCGCCTAAAAGCCTTGATAACACAAGGCTTTTTTTTCATTTCTCCATTTAATATTAGCTCTGACTCCTTTTTGGACATCTGTAAAATATAGGTTATACATATGATGCATTCAAGTTCAAAAAGAGGGTATGTGGACGGTAAAGAGTGAAACAAAATGGAGGGATTCAGCAATGAAAAAACCAGCAGCGCCCATCATCTTGGTATCTTTGCTTTCTGCCGCCGGAGCAGCACTTACTGTTACAGCTTTTAAAAACAGGCATAAGATGTCCGGTAAGACTTTTAGTGATACTGAAGCGCAGGAAAGTAAAAAAGCTGTAGCTATCGCGAAAGTATTGGAAGGAAATTGGCAAGCACGTATTGCACTTGCATGGAAATTGATTAAGGAAAAGCGCACCAATGAAGTAAACGAACTTATTTGCCTCGAGACACTGGAAGCAAAAGAGCAAAAACAAAAGGAACCAGCCCATACTAATGTAAATATAATTAACAGAAATAAAGTCTTTAACACTCCCTATGTGAGAAAAAGTAAAGAAGCTGATCAAATCGGAAGTTTTGATGCTGATAATCCTGATGAAAAAAGCCTTACTCCATACAATTCTGCTTTAAAAACAAAATGGACAGAAAATGGAATTCAGCAAACCCAAGCTTGACCATCTTCAAATGTTCAGCTTAGGTTAGTGACTAGGATAATACCGAAAAAAGCTGCCAGGCAAAACATGCTGTTAATGTCCCTTTTAAGTAGACATTCAAAAAACCTTCAGGTAACCATGGAGAAAAGAATGCTACTTGAGGGGATTTTTCTATGGCAAGAAAGGACAATCTATTAAGAGCTATTCGGGAAGTTCATCACTGTGATGAACTTCCCGAATTTCAATTTACATTTTAAGGTTTTTGTTAAACAACTTACCCTTTTCTTATGTACATTTGCCACAATCCTTGAATGTTAAATCTGCTCCCCGACTCAATTATAATTCCTTCTTTACCTCCAACTGTCGTTCAAGAGATTTTTTATCACCATTGCACATGAGAAATAGCTAGAAGCATGAATCTCTTCCATACTATTCTCCTGCATAACACCAACCCACATTATATCTGTTATTTCTATAATAGAAACCCTTGGAAAATCCAAAAAAAAAAAACACTTTGTATTTCCTGATCATCAATGCCCTTAGACAAATCTTTCTATCGCCCGAAAAACCTTTTAATCACCCAGCCTTGATCTGCCCCCTAATTAAAGTATTATTTTATAAGTATTTCTCTTTCATTTTTTAAAATTTGAAATAGATAGCTAAGGAATTCCTCTCTTAGATCTTCTCTTCTTAGCGCAAAATCAATTGTAGCTTGTAAAAAACCCAGCTTGTCCCCAACATCATACCTAGTCCCTTCAAAATCAATCGCATATAGTGATTCCGCCTTCGACAATTCCTTTAGTGCATCTGTTAACTGAATTTCACCGCCTAATCCTGGACGGATATTTTCGAGGATATCAAATATCGAAGGAGTAATAATATATCTGCCAAGGATTGCTATATTAGACGGAGCATTTGTTATAGATGGTTTTTCTACCAGACTGTTCACCTTGTATATGTTTTCTTTAATATATTCACCCTGGATTATGCCGTATTTACTGATATCATTTGTGTTTACTGTTTGGACTCCAAGAATTGTTGTTCTATATACTTCATAGGTGTCTATTAATTGCTTTAAACATGGTTTTTTTCCATAAACAATATCATCACCTAATAGAACAGCAAAGGGCTCATTGCCAATAAAACTTTTCGCACAATAAACCGCATGGCCCAGCCCCTTTGGTTCCTTTTGCCGTATATAATGAATATTTATCATCTCTGAGATAGAGCGTACTACATTTAGTAACTCATATTTTTTCTTTGCTTCGAGCTCAAGTTCGAGTTCTAAGGATTTATCAAAGTGATCTTCAATCGAACTTTTATTTCTTCCAGTTATTATTAAAATTTCCTCTATTCCGGATTCCACTGCTTCCTCTACAATATATTGAAGTGTTGGCTTATCAACAATGGGCAGCATTTCCTTTGGCTGTGATTTAGTTGCCGGTAAAAATCTAGTCCCCAATCCCGCTGCCGGAATGATTGCTTTTCGAATTTTCATTTAAGATCTCCCCCTAAAAACGCCTTTACCAGTATTTGTACTCCCTTTTCTTGTAATACTATTAATATGCACTACTACAAATAAACAGAAGAAGAACTTCAAATAAACTGCTAGAAAGGCAGTATTCTTTTAGTAGAATTTTTAAACCCACATGTCGAATCTTTACCTTTCTTAAATGCTAGTTAAAGTGTTTCGAACCGGTTACCCGATTTTCCGCTATTTAATATTCTATTTGCGGGTATGGATCTCATGTCTAAATAATTATAGTTGCTTTCTGCTTTAAATATAAAAATAGGGTCCGAATGCTGAATTTGATGCAGATCCCAGCAAATTCCGTCAACTTTATTAATTTGCCCCTGAATGGTCATAATTCGTATAGTGTTGGAGGTTGGCTGTATCTGTAAATTTGTGAAGGAATTTCCGCTGCATTCATTTGGAATGGTTTCGCTTCCTTCCAAAATAATATTATCAATGCAATCATCCAAAGAAATCTTATCAAAGCGATTTGCATTAACGTATGCAAATCCGCTTGCAGGTTTAACTGCTTTTAAATAAAGTCCTTTCGTAAAACCTACAATTTTGATATCCGTAAAATTCACAAACGAGATTTCATGACCACTTCCTCCTGAATACAAGTAAATTCCAGTTCCCGATACTGTTCCAGACCAATTTACTATTACAAGGTTCTTTAGTGAAGTATTATGCCATGTGTTATAGTACTTATGCTTTCCGTCCAAATAAATAACCTCTTTGGTGTATCCTTTATAATCCACCATAATCCTGGTGTTCCATAGAGAAGCATCCCTCTCCAGCTCAAACCCTCTAACGTTTGCACCTATGACAAATCTCGTCCCATAACTGCCCTGCAGTTTCACACCCTGCTTGATAATAACGTTACCTGTCATGTAATAATCTTTATTTGCTGCAATAACTGTTTTTTTATTGTTTTGAAAGGCGAAATTTATGGCCGCCTGGACTTTCGATTGGGCTGTACTGCCGCCAAAATCTTCGACGTAAACAACATTTGGATCTCCTGCCATTGTCGGTCACCCCTTCTGATTTATTACTCTATTGTATGTATTCTTTTATTTAAGGGATAAGCGAATAACACAAGCGCTAAAATAAATATATTAATTGGGCATAAAAAAGAGCCCGCCCCTGTGAGCCGGCTAACTGTTATCTATTAACTGATCAATGAATGCTTCTTTAGGGCATTGAAAGAGTAATTTGCAAAATACCATAATGCTGAAGCGAAATTAATTTTCTCTACTTTCCTATAGGTATTCCATGTTTTTTTAGCAGATTTAAGTTTATTGCCTGAGAGGGAATGCTCTCTCTTTCTATAAATAGCCAACTCTTCATCTAACCCATAAGCATAGATCCCTTTAGATAAAATGGATAGCCAAAGTCCGAAATCCTCTGAACAATCTCTATATAGAGGCATTTGCACCATCCCTAATTGTCTTGTATCAAGCATTACAGTAAGTGTCCCTATCGCCGTATTTTTTAGTAAACTATGATAAGTCGTACATGGCGGTATATTAATAATTTCTTTTGCTTTTCCCTCTTTTTCACTAATTATTCTGTAACTTGTATACGAAAAAGCAATGTGATTTTTTTTCATAAACTTTAGCTGTCTCTCTAATTTTTGCGGAAGCCAAATATCGTCACTATCAAGAAAGGCTAAGTAATTCCCTTTTGCTGCAGCAATACCTATATTTCTGGCATAGGCAGGGCCCTTATTTTCTTGCAGTTGTATTACTTTAATTCTGGATTCACCCCGCATCTCTTTTTTTACTTTCTCTAAAGTATCATCATAAGAACAATCATCAATGATAATCAATTCCCAGTTCTGAAAAGTTTGTGTCATAACGGATTGTAATGCAGAGCAAATATAGTTTGAAGAATTATATGTCGGAGTAATGATCGAAACAAGATCCTGATTTGAAGTCCCCATTTATACCATCTCCTCAGCATTCATTTTTAAGTGAAGTAGATTTAGAAAAAAACTTTGATTAGCATGTAATCTAAATTACCCTGTCTTGTTCCAGGCTTTCAATTAGGCTCTGATGTCCATAATCGCTGTTCTTTACTAACCCTCGAGCTCTATCTCTCTGAAGAACTACTTGTAAAGTTTGAAACAAAATTTTCATGTCCAATGAAAAGGAGTAATTCCTTACATATAATAAATCAAAACGCAGCTTATCCTCAGCAGTCGTAGAATAGTAAGCTAATACTTGAGCAAGACCAGTGATACCCGGCTTGACGGATAATCTATAAGAATAATAGGGAAGTTTCTCCTTATATTGGCTAATGAAAAATTCTCTTTCCGGTCTTGGACCAATTAAGCTCATTTCCCCTTTCAAAACATTAAGAAGTTGAGGGAGCTCATCTAAACGAATAGCCCTTATGAATCTTCCAATTGCTGTTATCCTTGCATCATTATTTTCAGCTAATACTGGACCTGATATTTTTTCAGCATCCTGTATCATACTTCTGAATTTGTAGATCCAATATGGTTTTCCATTTAGCCCAATCCGTTCTTGTTTATATATAGCTGGACCACTAGAAGTAAGCGGGATTATTATTAGCAGAGCTAAAAAAATAGGACTTGTAAGTACAAGCAGGATAATACATGCGAATACATCAAAACACCGTTTAATTATCCGCTGCCAAATGTTTAATCCAGGAGCATTAATTGAAATTACAAGCATGTCACCAATCTGTTGCGATTTAGCAGAATGTATAAACAAATCCGAAACATGCGGAACGATTAGGACTTCCTTCTCGTTCTTGATGCATAAATTGAGGATGTCGTTTTTTAACTGTCCAATTACAGCAGGAGCGAGGAGAAATACATCGAATTTATCTATATGGTTTTCCAAATGTGGTATTTGATTTATAGGCAAATATCCTGATATTTCAAACCATTTATGATTATTGAATTTTTGTGCCAAAGACTGGCCAGTTTTTTCATCCTCACAAATTATGACTACTCTTTTGCGGCCATGCAATTTATTAGCCATAAGCCATATTCCGCCATGAATAGCCGAAAGCAAGATAATTTGAATAATGAGGGCCTCAATGAAGAAGCTTTTTCGATAAAACATGAAAGATCCTGAAAAGGATACAGCGGAAACAAATATTGAAAATATTACAATGGGTAAAATACGAGAATAAATCTGCTTTTTTAAAGAACTTCCGCGCAAATTTTTATATAAATCAAAGAAGTAGAAAAAGATGAAAGCTGTTGCTGAGGGGACCAATAACCAGAGTAGATTTAAGGTGATTTCTAATTCTGCAGGTATTGAAAAGACATGGTAGAACCAAATGGTCGCTATATATCCTAAATAAACCAATACTATATCCAAAATGGCCAAGATCAATTTACACTACTCCTTTTCACAGTGTCCTTGAGGGAAGTTTGCAAAATTCTCAAATTAGAGAGCGGATTTATAAAATCACCTATTAATAACACTTCCTGTACTCCCTTAAAGTATTTTCCACCATCTTATCTAATGAGAATTCCTCCTCCACTTTTCTTCTGGCATTTTCAATTAACTTATATTTAAGTGACTCATCCGATTCCATTTCTAGTATTATTCGGCAAAACTCATCTGCCGAATGGCTGCTTATTAAAAAACCAGTCTCTTTTTCAAAAATGGCTTCCTTTATACCGCCACGATCTATAGCAATAATGTTGGTTCCCACAGCCATAGCCTCTAAAATAACCATCGGGAATACCTCACGATAAGAAGTTAAGAGCAGAATGTCGATATTTTTAATAAATTCCTCCGGCCTGTTTACAGCACCAACCAATTTAATTTTATGTGACAGATTGCAGGTTTCAATCATGGATTTAATTTTTTGCTTTCTCGGACCATCACCCGCAATATAAAATTTAAAATGCGGAATATCTCTTAACTGATCTGCGATTCTAATAAATAATTCATGATTTTTTTCCTCAGATAATCTTGCTAATATACCAATTTTAAAAAAATCACCTTTCTCCTTTTGAATAAAGCCAAATTGATTTAAATCTACCCCGTTGTACACAGTCGTAATTTTGTTTGCCTTTATCCCAGCCTCCATAAGGCTGTTTTTTTCGAAGTCACTTACTGTAATCACTCTTTCAACACATCTGTTTATTAAAAAGGCAAAAGCCCTGCGGCACCTATTCTCCAATATTGTTACATTATGCTTTGTATATATTATTTTAAATTTAATAGTTGATATTTTTCTGGCACATATACAGTAAAGAACCATTCTTAAACTATTAGCGTGAACCAGTTCAATTTTCTCCTCTAAAACGATTTTCACCAATTTCTTTATATTTTGGATATGGCTTGTTCTGCTTAGTTCGTGAAAACGCTGTTTATTTTTGATTCTTTCGTACAATTGGCCGTTGCCTGCAGCAAAGTGAAAAGTGATATTTGAGTCATGCAAGAGGTTCTCTAATTTACAAAAATACATTTCAGCTCCACCGAAATCTAATTTGTCTGTAATGACCAATATTCTCAATCTTTTCCACATCCCCATTCCATTTACTTTTCAATTATGGGAGAGAATAGAACCCAGGATCTCTCTGTTTCATTTGACTTTTGTTCCGCTCATGATGCATATAGGTTGATAGGATAGCTAGATACAGAAAAAACATATCGTTAATAATAATTGAAAGGAATCCCATTTGAAGTATTATTCCAACAAAAGTAAGTAAGAGATATGGTTTGTTTCTATATAACTTACTTTGGATTAATTGCATAAAAACTGTAAGGATAAACACACAGAAACAAGAGATGCCGATTAAACCCGATTCTGACAAAATCTCCAAAAAGGTGTTATGTACCTGAAGCGAATCACCATATCGAAATGAATTATATTCAGGAAAATTATAAGCTCCGATTCCTATATACTTATAGGAAACAAAGAATTCCCAGGCTCTTCCCCATAATTCCAATCTTCCGCTTCCACCATCCTTTGCCAGATCTTCTATTCTAGATCCTAAAATACTGAAAAGATTTAATTTCATATAGAAGACCACAAGGTAAGCAGCAGCTGATAGAAAAACAACCATTCCAGCTAGAAGCTTTATCTTTTTTAAGGGCTTATCTTTCAAAATGTATAGGCATAGTGTAATTATTAATACTAATAGTCCTCCTCTTGAAAAGGTTAATAAATTTGTCAGGATACAAAGCAGCAATCCTGCTTTATTTTTCATGGGTTTTGAATGGCATAAAAAATAAGAGAAAAAGAGAGTATTATAAAAGACAAAATAATTTGGATCCTGAAGTACCCCGATTAGCCTTGGGTAATTACGATCAAGCATCACACCCAACTCATAGATTCTGTCACCCTCTAAGTCAAAGCCAAGTCTCTGCAGCCCCATTAAATATAAAATTAGGCTTAGGGTATTAAAAACGATACCTGCATCGGCAATTGCTCTTTCGATAGTCCAATTATTTGTATGACCAATTATTGATTTAATTATGAAATAACAAGAAATATAAAGAATAATACCTAATAAAATTCTTATACTTGCAGAAGGATATAACGCAAACGCTCCTGTATAGCTATATACTAAGTAAAAAATTAGCATCGCTACCTCAAATCCATGCAGACGCTGAAAATAAAATGAACTTATATGGACTAGTAAATATAATATAGAAAATATTAAGTATGGCTTTATGGCAAAACCGATGTAAATATAATAATTCGCCATAGTTACGAGCAAAAAAAGAATGAAAACCGTGAAGCTGGCTTTTTGTTTTCTTATCATAATACCGTGGTCCATCTTATCCTCCCTGCGTTTCCTTGGCTTTCCATCTATTGAGTACTCTTATCAGGACACCGAGAATCATACCCTTCATTTCTTTATCTATAAAAATGACTAGAACCAATAGAAGAATTTGAATCATAAAGACGATGAAAGAGTGATAATCAGTAAAAAGATTTATACCGGAGGTGCATAAAGCAAAAAATATTAAATAAGGAAATAAGGCTTTTTTTGCAATTATCCAGCGACTAGGATTACAGATCCAAAACCCCAAAAGTGCAATTCCTTCAATTGACGCTCCTGCAATTGCAGCACCGGCTATGCCGTATGAATTACTGAACTGTATATATAAATAGATGCCTGTAATAATGGCTATGGCCTGTATAACAGTTCGGTAAGATTGCAGCCCCCTGGTAGTCAGTCCGTCAGCTAATGCAATATTTATTGCCTGTAAAGTAACCATTAAAGATAAAATTTTTAGCGGAAATGATGCAGCAATCCACATTTCACCGAATAATAAATGAATAACTGCCTCTGGTTTAGCGAACAAAGGAACAGTTATCGCAATACCAGCTAAAGCCATTAGCTTAATAAGAGTGATGTTCTTATGTAAGTGCTCCTCTAGTTGATTATTATTAAATGCCCTGAATAACACTGGGTAGTATGCTCCTGCTACAATAAAAGGGATTTGCTGCAATGCTTGGGGGATACGGTATGCAACTGCAAATATGCCTACTTCACTTAGAGTCAAGGTTTTACCTATAATAAGAGGGCCTAAATGAGGAAGAATGACAAAAAGAAGGCCTCCAAGTGAAAATGATCCAATATTTCGTAATAGTCCCTTATGAAACGAACTTTTCATTCGTATTTGTACGTATTGGCGTACTTTATAAATTCCAAATACTCCAGCTGCCAGGTAAGACAATCCATATAGAGTACAGATAAATAAATGGTTTAAATTAAATATTAATCCAGCAGACAGTGTTAAAACTAAACAAACAGAAGCCACAATGCGGATTAAGCCGCAATAGTGCATTCTCTCAATCATTTGAAAGAATATGGTTCCAATACTTTGCAGAGTAAGGCCAAGCACCATGGGTATAATTAAAAAATAGGAGGTTAAAATAAACTCTTTATTCCACGAATTTGAAAAATGAATGATGGCAAATCCACATATAAAAGAAACAGCAAGTAAAATGATCCTAACCTTCAAATAAGATGAAATTAGAACCGATAGGTCCACATCTTTCTTAGATCCTTCTCTTAACACAATGCTGTTCAGCCCTGAATCTGTTAAATAACCCATAATCATTGCAAAAGCTAATGCAACACTAAACATGCCATAATAATAGGATTGCAAATAATTAGCTAAAATAATTAAAGAAGCAGCATTTAAACTACTCGATAGGGCAGTACTATAAAATAAGTGGAATATATTTTTTCCTATTGTATGTTTCTGAAATTTTTTCAATAGCATAGCCACCCGCGCGTTAGTAGGCATTAACCTGTTTGATAGATAACCCCTAATATTTTGCTGTTTTTCCTTTCTAATTTCATTTTTGCCTTGAAGGCATCATCTTTCTTTGTCTTGTTTTCCTTAAGTACTAATATAGTTCCATCGCAATAACTCGCTAACACTTGAGAATCTGATACAGATAAAATAGGAGGTGCCTCAAAGATAACAACATCGTATTCTGTCCTGCAGCAGCTCGTCATATCCTTGATTTTGCTGGCCACCCATACATCTGATGGATTTAAAGGAATTGGTCCTGCAGGCATTACGAATAAATTATTAATAATTGTCTCTTTACTATTTAGTTGAAGGCTTTCCACATTCCTGACTGCATTCGTAAAGCCACTTTCATTCTTCAACTGAAACCAATGATGGAGTGAAGGGCTGCGAATATTCGCATCAACCAAAAGCACTTTTTTTCCCTGTTCAACAAAAGCAATGGCCAATTTAGAAGATATAATAGATTTCTGTTCCTCCTCATTGGGGGAAGTTACCATTAATAATTGGGATTCATTATCATATAAATGATCTATATAAGTGCTAATCATACGAATTTGCTCTGAACATATTGAATGGCCACTTTGGTGGATCATCTTGGTATATTTTTTTATTTTCTTTTTTTTAAACACCGTTTTGTCTCCCTTCATTATTTTCTAAGGATGCCTGATATTTATTTCCGGATTTATCCTTATACATTCTTTTGCCTTTTTTTAAATTTACCTGTCCCAGGACAGGAAGTCCCAAAGTCATTTCTACTTCGTTAATATTTTTTATTGATTCATCCCAATACTCTCGCCACATGGCAAGTCCCACTCCAAGAAATAGGCCTATTACCAGACCTATTGCGATATTCAATGACAAACTTCCGACAACTTTAATGGATGGATCTGTTTCATTGTCGCTTAATAGCTTTATATCCTGCACATCAAACTGAGCATTCATTTTATTAACAGTTGTTTTGGCAATCGTATTGGCAATTTCTTTGGTTTTCTCCCTATCGTGGCCTCGTACCACTACATTAACTATTTGCGAATCTCGATTGTTTTGGACAGCTAGCTTTTTATCTAGATCATCATCTCCCAAATTAAACTGTTCTTTAACTGAATTTAGTACAACGGGGCTCTTTATAAGGTCTATTGTTGAAGCCAGCAGCATATTTAACTCCTGTGAATCTCCATATTGGCCATCCTTTTTTGTCAGCTTGCCGATAAGTATATTCTCCGTTGCTTCATAGGTAGGCTTTATAACATAAATGGACAGTCCCGAAGTCAGAAGGAAAAGACAAATTACAGTAAAAATAATAGTCAGCCATCTTTTTTTGATTATCCTGAAAAATGTTTTGAGATCTATATGTTCGTTCATGGAAACCTCCAAAACTTTTATGCCTTTAATTGAATTTGGCCCATAGAGGCAACCGTTTCTCTTAACCCATCTATAAAAGAATACCTGGGCTCCCATTTCAGCAATTTAATTGCTTTTTTATTTGATAGACAGCTATGCCTTATATCCCCTTTCCTTTCCTGACCGTAAATTGGCATAATCTCAGAATCTAATAGATAGTTCAACTCGCTTACAATATCTTTTATGGAAGTTTGAGTATTATTACTTATGTTAATTACTTCATTTTCACCATAAAGAATAGCTGCTGCATTTGCTTTGGCAACATCCTTTACAAACACAAAATCTCTTGTCTGGAAACCATCTCCATGAATATTTAATGATTGTCCTGTTATTGCCCTCTTAATGAAAATAGCTACAACTCCGGCTTCACCATTTGTATCCTGCCTCATGCCATAAACATTTGAGTACCGTAAAATCGTGTAAGACAGTCCATACAGTTCTGAAAAAAGCTTAATATAGGATTCAGCATTCAGTTTTGATAAACCATAAAAGGATTTAGGTAATACAGGATGTTCTTCGTCAATTGATAAATAGTTGGGATTTCCATATAATGCAGCTGTGGATGCGAATATAAATTTCTTCGTTTGATGCCTTACACAGGCATTTAAGAGATTGATAGTTCCAATAATATTTGATTCTCCATCTAATTTAGGATGAGTCAATGAATTGGAAACTGACACTTGTGCAGCTTGATGAATTACATAATCCGGTTTTTCCGCCAAGAAAATTGGATCTAAATTGCCGCGTATATCAATATGGTAGAATCTAGCTCCGGCAGGAATATTTAATTCTTGACCAGTTACTAAACTGTCCAAAATAACGACCTCATAATCTTCTTTAATTAGCTCTTCGGCAATGTGGGAACCAATAAACCCTGCTCCTCCTGTTAACAAAACCTTCATTGTTTTCACCTTTCCATTTAAAGAATTTCTTCCCCGAAATGCAGTTAGTCATGACCATTTCTGGAAGAAGACTTGGCCCTAAAAAAAATATATGTAGTCCCAATCATTATATAACCATACTTTTTTACTAACATTTTCAAATAATATCCAGTATCAAACGAGAAAACATAGTCCATTCTAATTATTTTTCACAGGACATAAACAAGAAAAGCTGTCCATAGGATAAGTGGACAGCCTTTCTTCCACTAAAATTTATCTCTCATAGAGCGCTGTGATTGATATCTAATATTAAAGTCCTGCTATATGGTGTTTTAGATAAAAGAAAAGTACCACCAATTTCTCTCTTTCGAAATGCAGTCCCTTGATCTTTAAATGGAATATCTATTAAAAGTTACAGCCTTATGCTGTAACTGGATACTAAATGTCCCGCTGACTTTAACATCTTCAAAATATCTGAATTGCTTCAAACATGCTAAATAAAAAATTGCAAGGTCTGTTTCAGACCTTGCAATTTTTTTACTCTTCCACTCTTTCATCCTTCCCCGCCAGCCAAAAAGCCGCCGCTATAGAACCAGCGATCACGATAAACGGTGCATAAAACATCACAAATTCCGCCATGTTTCTCCCCTCCTATGCATGGTCGTCACGCTTTCCCTGAACATAGTCTTTATTGAAAAGAAACAGCCTGAGCAGCAGATAAAGGGAAGGCAGAAGCAATCCGAATCCTGCTATGAAGGCAATGACCAGCGCGATTGCCATGGCTTCGTTTGTGAAACCATCATAAATCGTCAGGTACGGATAAAGCAGATACGGATAATGCGAGATCCCATAGGCAAAGAAGGCCACAAAGAATTGCCCTGTCAGCAGCCCGAATGCAAGGCCATAGTTTCTTTTCTTCCAAATCAGATAAACCGTCCCTGCAAACAGCAGGAAGGAGATGCCAAACAGCCACCACAGCTCCATTAATCTGCTGAAATGTTCAGGGTTGTGGTCCCTTAGTTCGACAATGATGCCTGTCGCTGTCACGATTGCAGGTACTGCCCATATTAGAGCGTATTTTCTCAGCAGCTCTGTGGCAGGTTCATCGTTTGCTTTATTGGCATACCAGGTCAGGAACACAGCTGATATATATAATACCGCTGCAATACTCAGCACAACTATGCTCCAAGTCAGCGGGCTTGTGAACAATGTCCAATAGTCAAGCTCCAGCCCTGATGAAGTCTCACTAACGAATCCGCCTTCTGAAATGGTCAGGACTATGGATAAGGATGCAGGAATGAAAAGACCTGAAAGCCCATACAGATAGGTCCATCTCTTTTGCTTCAGTCCGCCGTAGGTGGTAAAAGCATAATACGAACCTCGAATGGCAAGCAGGACTACAGCTATGCTTGCCGGCACCAGAAGGATCGTTCCATAATAGTAGGCAGTTTTTGGGAAGAACCCGACAATGCCAACGAAGAAGAAAACCAGGAACACATTTGTAACTTCCCATACCGGAGATAAATACCGCTGTATGATTCGCGTTAAAATATGCTGTTTTCCGCGGAATAGACTGTATGCGTTGAAAAATCCTGCCCCAAAGTCAATAGAAGCAACGATGACATAGCCGAATAGAAACAGCCATAAGACGGAAATTCCAATGATCTCTAATGTCATCGAACCTCACCTTCTTTCTCCAGCTCACGGTCAGCCAATTCCTGTTCGACCGGATTTTTGCGGAACATTCTGGTGAGGACAATGATGCTTCCGATTGCCAGCACGAGATATAAACCTGCAAACAGCAGAAGCATCAGGTCTACCTGGCCGCTTGAAGTGGCAGCATCCTCCGTGCGCATAATCCCCCTGAGAATCCACGGCTGCCGGCCCACTTCCGCAAGCCACCAGCCTGCTTCAATTGCAATAATTGATAACGGCCCGCCCAGAACAATCAGCCAGCGGAACCATTTCGCCGCAACAAAACGCATTTTAAACCAGGTACCCAGGACATAGATGAGTGAAAGTGCCGTCATCCACATTCCTATGGTCACCATGAGGTCAAATAAATAATGGATATAAAGCGGCGGAATTTCATCTTCCGGAAATTGATCGAGTCCAATTACTTCTGCATTCGGATTGCTGTGAGCAAGAATGCTGAGTGCATATGGAATTTTAATTGCATATTTCACTTCACCGTCATCGAGAACCCCATATAGCATTAACGGTGCCCCTTCTTCTGTTTCAAAATGCCACTCAGCAGCAGCCAGTTTTTCAGGCTGGTATTCAGCAAGATATTTTCCTGAGAAGTCACCAATTACAGCTGTAGCGATCGAGAAAATCAATCCAATTTTCATTGTAAGCATCAATGCCTTTTTATGATAAATATGATTTGATCCTTTCAAAAGGCGATAAGCACCTATTGATGCCAGAACAAATGCTGAAGTCATATAGGCAGTGGACAGCACATGCGCAACTTTCGTCGGCATGGCAGGCGTGAACATCGCCAGGACCGGGTTAATATTAACAAGCTGGCCATTCACAACATCAAAGCCCTGCGGCGCGTTCATAAAAGCATTTACAATTGTAATGAAAATAGCTGAAAAAGATGCCCCTATTGCGACCGGGATTAATAAAAGCAAATGCTTCTTCTGATTCTCAAACCGATCCCATGTATAAAGATAGATCCCGAGGAAAATAGCCTCAAAGAAAAAAGCAAATGTCTCCATAAACAGAGGCAGCGCAATGACATTGCCTGCAAGTTCCATAAAGTTAGGCCACAGCAATGAGAGCTGGAGCCCGATGGCAGTGCCGGTAACAACTCCGACAGCCACTGTAATGACAAAGCCTCTCGTCCACCTTCTAGCGAGCAGAATATAATGTTCATCCTGCTTTTTGATTCCCACCCATTGCGCAATCATAATCATGAGCGGGATGCCGACACCGATGGTTGCGTAAATGATATGGAAGGATAATGTCAGCTCTGTTAAGACACGGCTGAAAAAAACTGATTCTTCATTTCCCATTTAACATTCTCCTTTTCCTATCCTGCAAAAATGCGTCCAATAAAAGAAAGCCCCATAATGATGGCCACTGTAAAAGCAAGCCACATCAAAATGCGTTCCTGTTTTTTATACATTCACTCACTCCTCTTGATTGCTCATTACATCACATTATTCCATTGTTTTGAAGGAAAAGCTGTGACGCTAAACCAACATTTATATGGGGAAAGTATGAAATCATATGTATTTTCTTTTATAGCTTCCTATTCCCTCTAGTAAAGCAATTAAAACGAAAAGGACATTGGAATTTGCCAATGCCAAGTTTCATTCAGGTTATTTTATCTAACTTCCAGAATAACTACTTATCCGCTGATTCTGGCGCATTTACCATCCTGCTTCTTGCCATCAATAATGTGATCCCTTCATTACTACACTACATAAACCTTTGGGTAGAGGGAGCTTTTTAGCAAGCAATTACTTTATTAAAGGAACTGCAAGGTTAACACTTTAGGCTTGTCCTAATACCCAGCCTTTTAATATTAATCTGTTCAACCCCTTTAAGTTTATACTTTTTTTGCCAATAATAATCCCGGTGTATACACACCGGGCAAGAGTTATATATTTTTTACTGCCGTTTCTGGATCTTCATCGCCTGATACCAGGTCGAATGCGCGCCTATAGGTATTTTCTTGATTCAGCACAGCATAAAGGGTTTTAGCTACATCTTCACGGGGAATGAAGCCCCGTTCCAGGTTTTCCGCTGCTTTAATATGGCCGGTTCCCGGGTCATTTGTCAGACCGCCCGGGCGTACGATCGTGTAGTTCAAGCTGCTGTTTTCCAAAATTCTGTCGGCATAATGCTTCGCCACGAAATAAGGCTTGATCGTTTCACTCCACTTATCGCGATTATTTGCCTGGATAGCGCTGACCATTATAAACCGGTCTACACCAGCCTTCTCCGCCGCTTCAATTGCTTTTGCCGCTCCGTCAAGGTCAATCAGAAGAGTTTTGTCATAGCCTGTATTTCCGCCTGAACCTGCACTAAATACAATTGCATCACATCCTTTGGCTGCTTCAGCCAATTCATCTACTGTTCCTTCAAGGCTTGCTACTGCCGTTTCCACACCCATATCTTCAAACTGCGGGACCTGTTCTTCTTTTCTGACCATTGCTCTTGCTGTATGCTTACCCCCATCTTTGATAAGCTTTACCAGCAGCTTTCCAATTTGTCCGTTTGCTCCGACAATAAGAACTTTCATGTATAATCTGCCCCTTTCTGAACTAGTGGCCTTTATTATTTCAAAAGAAAAATGCATTATCAAATGAACTGTTTAGGGGCCAAAACGAATAATCCTCTTTTTATAAAGAGCCGCAATTGTATTCATAATGAATACAGGAATCTTTTTTGGAAAATATTTCTTTCTATAAAATTTATAGAATGCATGCTTCAAGTCGTCCCATTGTGTGCATTTTTTCGTTCGCTTAAAACGGGCAACATCAATGATTTTAATACACCCATCCCCTGTAAGAATAATGTTGCGCAAGTGAATATCCGAAGGATTTAGCCCACTCTCCCTCGCGATATCTAAGGCTTCATCAACTTGTCTTATTATCTCCTCTTTTATTGGTACCCCCTGCGCAAGACACTCAAACAGAGTCAGCCCCTGCACATAATCAATTACAATATAGTTATCTCCAGATCCATAGAAAGAGGGATAGTATGAATGATCAGGCAGTTCCCTGTAGACCTCCGCTTCATCCCTGGCTATTCCTTTAGATTCCGGAAAGAAGACTTTTATTGCATAATTGGTTTCCTTAATCCTAAAAGCAAAGGCACTTCTCCCTGCCCCTATAAATTCCAGCCTGTCGTCCTTTTCAAGAAGTCTGGTCCCATTAAGGCGTCTGGAAAATTTCACACTGTCTGCAAGCTGTTGATACAGTTTCATTAATAAACCTCCCTGTTCCAGACTCTCCTAAAAAATAAAAGGCACTGAACCATTTATTGGTCTCAGCGCCTTTAAAACAAAAGAGACCTTACCAAATAAATGGTAAAGGTCTCGCAAGCAACATCTGTTGCCAGCAGAGCCGGAGATTTATCATCTCGTATTGACGACTCTACTTGAAAGCTACTCCCCTTTAGGAAGAATCCGAACTATGCTGTTAGTTTTATTATATGTTTCATTCATATATTAGTCAAATAAATGGGCCGCGGAAATTATCCTTTTAAATGGAGCTGGAAAGCTGCCGGATGGGATAATCCGTGGGATCCGAGACGTTCGCCTCAATGCCGATTAGCGTAAAATTATTATTCTGCTCTTTTATCATGATAGCTGGGCAATGTAAAGAGGGACCAAGAAGTGATACCTTATAAAGTCACTGTGTTTACATGCCAAATTAGAGGGTAAACAATATCCGTCCTAAATTTCTTGTTTAATAATTGCCGTTTTTATCGTTTAAATTGTAAAGACTTCGGGTAACATAATTGTAACATTACAAATAAATAAAAATTAACTAACTGCCTGTTAATCCTTTATATCCCTAAAGGAGGGAGTCATCATGGATTTTGAACACGAGGCTGTCATACTCAAGAGAGAACTCTCCCTTCTCATGGATGAATATGAAAGGTGCGAGATTGACGACGTGAAAAACGAAATATCCAAAGATATTCAACTGCTGAGCCGTGCAATAGACGATATACTTAATTAAGTATATTCCTGGCATGGCTTTTTTTATATTCTAAATTTCCCGTTTTTTAACGCCCATGTTTTTAGGAGTGATGTTTTATGTCTCAGCACATTTATTACAGTTTCATCCGTCTTCCCTTAGTAATCAGGATTCTCTTAATTGCCCTGTTGGTGATCTTTCTTTTTGGAGGAATAGTACATATTATCGAGCCCTCCTCCTTTCCGACCTTTTTTGATGGAATTTGGTGGGCTGTAGTTACAGCTTCCACCGTCGGATTTGGAGATTTATATCCGAAAAGCACTGGCGGGCGCATTATAGGAATTGCGCTTATTTTTACGGGAGCGGGCTTTCTGTCTACATATTTTATTTCACTTGCAACAGCCGCGGTTACCCGGCAGAATGACTTTCTGGAAGGAAAAGTTGGATATCGGGGCAAGGATCATATTGTTGTGATCGGCTGGAATGAACGTGCACGGGAGATCGTTAACGCACTCGGGGGTGATGGGATGAATCATTCCATTGCTTTAATCGATGAAACATTAAAATCTAATCCTGTTCCCTACAACAACGTACATTTTATTCAGGGTCGCGCTAACAGAGATGATGTCCTTATAAAAGCAAATGTTTTTGACGCGCAAAAAGTCATCATTACAGCAGATCAAAACAAAGATGAATTACATGCTGATATGAATTCAATTCTAACCTTACTGGCAATCAAAGGACTGAATCGAGATGTTCAATGCATCGTGGAAATATTAACGTCTGAACAGGCAGCTAATGCAAAAAGAGCGGGTGCTGATGAAATTGTCCAGACGAATGTGCTCACAAGCTTTGTTATGATCAACAGCGTTTCATCCCAGGAGCTTGTAACTTCTTTTCTTGATCTGCTCGGACAGCTTGATAAACGGAAATTAACGTTTCAGCCTGCATCCGAGGAAGTGGAAAATAAAACATTTGCAGAACTTAGTGCAGAGCTTATGGGAGAGGGCATTCTCCTTTTAGGTGTGAAAAGAGGGGAGGAAACCCTTGTTAATCCCCCCCAGCCATTTAAAATCCTTCAGCAGGACCAGCTGATTGTAATTCTTGGTTAATCTCTTAATAAAAGGGATTCCAGTTCTTCGACAAGTGCTTTGCCGAGATCAATGAATTCTTCCGGAAAACTGGCGTCTTTATCCACAGGCTCCGAGAATTGATCAAAGGACGCACTGAAATTTCCGGTATAGGCGTGGTCATCCAGGCCACGCTGGTATTTATGGGAAAGTAAAAATGGCCTGCCTATCTCCACCGTACAGCTTGGATCATCAAGCTGCCCATCAACTGCTTTAAAAGGCACCCTTAAAAACTGGTACCCCACCTCATCATCAATTTTATAGTCAAAAGAACCGTGGTCATAATCCCAGTTCCCTCCGATCGAATAGCCAATCGGCTTCAAAGCCTGCTCCAGCTTATATAAATCAAAATGCTTTCCTTCCACTTTTGAAGGTATCTCAATCACTGAATCCATCCCCTTTTACGCTTTTTGCTTAGTTTCTCCAAAGCGAGGGATATCATGAATACTTAGAGTTAGATATTTCGCGGTTATTTGTAAAAATTCACAATATAGGTAAAGTTTCGCTGAAATATTAAATTCTTCGCAGTTAAGCTGCATTTTTGTCTTTGGAAAGCAACTATTCGATGTGCCTTCAATCAGTTGATAATCTTTTTCAGCCCCGCTCTAACAAACACGCCAGTGTCTTCCTTAATGTAACTTCTGAGGATACGACTTTCCGCCTTATGTCAGCAATGCCCAGTTCAGGCACAAAAAAGGCAGAATTTATTTTCTCCAATAAAAAACGCCCACCCGCAGGCAGACGCTTCTCATACTTACTTCAATCTCTTTTCAAGTTCTGCTTTTTTCTCTTCAAATCCTGGTTTTCCTAAAAGGGCAAACATGTTCACTTTGTATGCTTCAACACCCGGCTGGTCAAATGGATTCACTCCCAGAAGATAGCCGCTCATTGCACATGCTTTCTCAAAGAAGTAAACCAGATAGCCAAATGTATAGGCATCCATTTTCGGAATGGAAACGATCAGGTTTGGCACCCCGCCGTCTGTATGTGCAAGCATAGTTCCTTCAAAGGCTTTATTATTCACAAAATCAACAGTCTCACCAGCAAGATAGTTCAGACCATCAAGATCATTTTCTGCCTTTTCAATGGTAAGTTCATGGCGCGCTTCTTCCACTTTGATAACCGTTTCAAAAAGGTCACGGCGGCCTTCCTGCACATACTGGCCTAATGAATGTAGATCAGTGGAGAAGTTGGCTGAAGAAGGAAAAATTCCTTTCTGGTCCTTTCCTTCACTTTCTCCGAACAGCTGCTTCCACCACTCTGCAAAATATTGAAGGCCTGGTTCATAGTTAATCAGCATTTCAATCGTTTTTCCTTTGTTATAAAGAACATTGCGGACAGCAGCGTACTGATAGGCTGCGTTCTCCTGAAGCTCAGATTTGCTGAAGTCTTCTCGTGCCTGTGCTGCACCGCTCATCATATCTTCAATATTTGCACCGCTGACAGCTATCGGCAAAAGGCCTACTGCTGTAAGAACAGAATAGCGGCCTCCCACATCATCAGGAATAATAAATGACTCGTAGCCCTCTTCTGCCGCAAGAGTTTTTAAAGCACCTCTCGTTTTGTCAGTCGTAGCATAGATTCGTTTACGCGCTTCCTCTGCACCATATTTTTCCTCAAGCATTTTGCGGAAAATACGGAAAGCCAATGCTGGTTCAGTTGTGGTGCCTGATTTAGAAATCACGTTGATAGACCAATCTTTTCCATCAAGGAGATCCATTAGATCCTTCATGTATGAAGAGCTGATATTGTTGCCGGCAAATAATACCTGCGGAGTTTTGCGCTTTTCTTTTGGAAGTGCATTATAGAAGCTGTGCTGCAGCATTTCAATAGCGGCACGTGCTCCAAGATAGGAGCCTCCAATTCCAATGACAATAAGAACATCGGAATCATTCTTAATTTTCTCGGCTGCTTTTTGAATGCGTAAGAACTCTTCTTTATCGTAGTTTGATGGCAGATCGATCCAGCCTAAATAGTCGCTGCCTGCTCCAGTTTGTTCATGAAGGGAGTGGTGAGCAACCTTTACGGCATCCTGCAGATATGTAATTTCATGTTCGCCAAAAAAAGGAAGTGCTTTTGAGTAATCAAAACGAACGTGTGTCATGAATGTCCTCCAATTTTTCTCAAATTTAAACAGCTGTGCTGTTATCTCTATTCCACTTTAACTAAAGCCCCAAAGTTAATCAAGAATCATCCTATATTGTAAGCGTGTCCAATTTTGACATATTTTTTACCCATAAAGATGATTGTCATTTCCCGCGAAAAGTGTCAAAGGACCCCGCTAAAGGCGGGGTCTAATATCTGAATGTTACAGGGAAGCCCGGTAGATTGAAACTACGTCAGCATGATTCAATTTCGCAAAATTGCCAAATTCTCCATTGACAGTCGCTTTATCTGCCATCAATTCGATCTGGCTGTCATCGATGTCATAATCAGCCAGGCGGGAAGGCGCCCCAATGCTGTTCCAGAATTCACGAAGCTTTCCGATTCCTTCAAGTGCTGTCTCTTCATCCGTTTTTCCTGCCTGATCCACATTAAATACACGGACAGCCAGCTGCTTAAAGCGTTCTGGCTTCACTTTTAGATTATGCTTCATCCAGTTCGGGAACAGAATGGCAAGGCCGCCGCCATGAGGAATATCGTAAACAGCCGATACAGCATGCTCGATATTATGCGTTGCCCAGTCTCCTCGATATCCCATATTCAAAATACCATTCAAAGCCATTGTGCCGGAATATAAAATGGCTGCTCTATGCTCATAGCTTTCGAGGTCTTTAAGAAGCTTAGGAGCTGCCTCCATTATGGTAATCAGCAGTGATTCACACATGCGATCCTGAAAATCAGTATTTTCCTCAAGATGGAAATAATGCTCCAGCACATGGGACATCATATCGACAATTCCATACACCGTTTGATTTCTTGGCACTGTAAACGTATTAACAGGATCAAGAATTGAGAATTTAGGAAAAGTCACAGGACTGCCCCATCCGTATTTTTCATTGGTTTCCCAATTTGTAATAACAGATCCGGCATTCATTTCAGAACCGGTAGCAGCTAATGTAAGAACCGTTCCAAACGGCAGAGCTTCTGCCGCAAATGTTTTCTTGATAACCAGATCCCAGGCATCGCCATCATATTTAGCACCGGCAGCAATAGCCTTGGTGCAATCGATTACACTCCCTCCGCCAACAGCAAGCAGGAAGTCGATGCCTTCATTTTTACAAATTTCAACACCTTTGCGAACGGTGGAAATTCTTGGGTTAGGTTCAACACCTGCCAATTCAAAAACTTCAGCACCGATTTCAGTTAGCTCAGCCATCACTTTATCATATAAACCATTACGCTTAATGCTTCCTCCCCCATATACAACAAGCACTTTCTTGCCGTACTGAGGAATTTCAGTCTGCAATTGGGACAGCTGATCTTTCCCAAAAATTAATTTAGTCGGATTATAAAAGGTAAAATTTTGCACATCACCATCTCCTTTTCCCAATCATTATCTTTCAAACTTCCAGCTAATGCAAAAAGTATGTTCGTCTATCCTTCATTATGGCCCTTTACGAATAGTACAATGAATATTTTTTATTTACGTGCAGCAACATAATAGTGAACCTATACTACTAAGGAGGAAACATCATGAGTGGCATTCAGCGTATTGCACTGGTTCTTACAATTATTGGAGCTATTAACTGGGGGTTAATCGGATTCTTCCAATTTGATCTTGTGGCAGCTATCTTTGGCGGCCAGGATTCAGCCCTTTCAAGAATCATATATGGTCTGGTGGGCATCGCTGGCCTAATTAACCTTGGCCTTCTCTTCAAACCAAACGAAGAAATGGAAAGAGAACCTGAAGCAAGGCCATCGCGTTAATATATGCAAAAAATCCTTGCACATATTGTGCAAGGATTTTTTAATCGAAATTTTTACCCTGTTAACAGAATTACACCCAGCCTCTGAAGCGGGATGCTTCAGACATTTTTCTTGCTCCAGCCATGTAGGCTGCAAGACGCATATTTACTTTTCTTTGCTGTGAAGTCTGGTAAACATTATCAAAAGCCTGTACAAGCACTTTTTTCAGCTTATCTGTAACTTCCTCTTCAGTCCAATAATACCCTTGGTTGTTCTGCACCCATTCGAAATAGGATACAGTTACACCGCCTGAGCTTGCCAAAACATCTGGAACAAGCAGGATTCCCCGGTCTGAAAGAATTTTTGTAGCTTCAAGAGTGGTTGGACCGTTTGCTGCCTCTACAATGATGGGTGCCTTAATATTATGGGCATTTGCAGCAGTAATCTGATTGGATACGGCCGCAGGAACGAGGATATCGCAGTCCAGTTCAAGCAATTCTTCGTTTGTCAATGTGTTATCAAACAGGGTTGTTACCGTTCCAAAGCTATCGCGTCTATCCAGAAGATAATCAATATCCAATCCATTCGGATCATATAGAGCACCATAAGCATCTGAAATAGCGACTACTTTAGCTCCTGCATCATACATGAATTTAGCCAGGAAGCTTCCTGCATTTCCAAATCCCTGAACTGCCACACGGGCTCCTTCAATAGAAATGCCCCGCTTTTTTGCAGCTTCTTCAATGCAGATCACTACACCCTGTGCCGTTGCCTTTTCCCTTCCTTGCGACCCGCCGAGAACAAGCGGTTTGCCAGTAATGAATCCAGGAGAATCATACTCCCGGAGGCGGCTGTATTCATCCATCATCCAGGCCATGATCTGTGAATTCGTATAAACATCTGGAGCAGGTATATCCTTTGTAGGGCCAACGATTTGGCTGATTGCCCTTACATACCCCCGGCTTAAGCGTTCCAGTTCACCCATTGACATGGAACGGGGATCACAAATGATTCCGCCTTTACCTCCTCCATATGGAAGATCCACAATTCCGCACTTCAAACTCATCCACATGGATAAAGCTTTTACTTCATCCTCATTTACTTCAGGATGAAAACGGACACCGCCCTTTGTCGGTCCTACCGCATCATTATGCTGTGATCTGTAGCCTGTAAAAATTTTTATTGACCCGTCATCCATTCGTATTGGAATCCTTACCGTGAGCATCCTCAGCGGCTCTTTCAGCAGCTCATACATTTCATCTGCATAACCGAGCTTGTTCAAGGCCTCCTTGATCACAACTTGGGTTGAAGTAAATAAATTTAAAGACTCTTCGATTTTTTGTTCAGCTTCTTTACCAGCTACTCCTGCAGCTCCCATCATGGCACCTCTTGATTTTAATATTTAGGAAAATGAAGCAATATTCCATAACCAGCCCTGCATCACAAAATTTAGATACAGAGCCGACTTTCTAAAAAATAAATCAGCTTAATACTTTATTGATTCTTTCAATTGCCCAATCAAGCTCTTCCTCAGAAATAACTAAAGGAGGGGCAAAACGAATAACCGTGTCATGCGTTTCTTTGCAGAGCAATCCTTGTTCTTTAAGCTCTTCACAATATTTGCGTGCCGGTTCATTCAGCTCGACACCGATAAATAAGCCGCGGCCGCGCACTTCTTTAATGACAGGATTATTAATTTCTTTCAATTTGTTCATGAAATATTCGCCCAATTGAAGGGACCGTTCTGCAAGCTTTTCTTCAACCAATACATTCATGGAAGCAACCGATACGGCACAAGCCATTGGGTTTCCTCCAAAGGTTGAACCATGTGAACCAGGATTGAATACCCCAAGAACATCTTTATTCGCAACCACACAGGAAATCGGGAATACTCCTCCTCCAAGCGCTTTTCCTAAAATGTACATGTCAGGATCTACATCTTCCCATTCACATGCAAACATTTTTCCGGAACGCGCAAGTCCAGCCTGAATTTCATCTGCAATGAATAATACATTGTTCTCCTTACAAGTTTCATATGCTTTTTTCAGGAATCCTTCGGGAGGAATCACAATGCCAGCTTCACCCTGGATTGGCTCAATTAAAAAAGCGGCCGTATTTTCAGTGATCGCATCTTTAAGAGCATCCAGATCTCCGTAAGGAATCAGCTTAATGCCAGGAAGCATAGGTCCGAAACCCTGCTTATATTCTTCTTCAGAAGAAAGCGAAACCGCTGTCATTGTGCGGCCATGGAAGTTACCTACACAAGCAATGATCTCTGCCTGATTATCTGCCACCCCTTTTACATCATAAGCCCAGCGGCGCACAGCTTTTATTGCCGTTTCAACCGCTTCCGCACCTGTATTCATCGGAAGTGCCATTTCTTTATTTGTCAGTTTGCAAATCATTTCATACCATGGCCCCAACTGATCGTTATGGAAAGCACGGGAAGTTAGCGTTACGCGGTCCGCCTGATCCTTCAGCGCCTGGATAATTTTTGGATGGCGGTGCCCCTGATTTACTGCTGAATAGGCACTAAGCATATCCATATATTTATTTCCTTCAGGATCTTCCACCCAAACACCTTCCGCTTTTGAAATAACGATTGGAAGCGGGTGATAGTTGTTTGCCCCGTATTTTTCAGTTTGTTCGATAAGTGAATGTGTTTTTGTCGCTTCAGTCAATTAAAATTCCTCCTTTTTCAGAATAGTCCTTTTTATTGTAACGTTAAGCTATCCTACTTTAAACTATTTAAGGTTTTAGCATGCACGGGATATGAAATATCCCGCGCATGCCCGCAAGTCTTAATACATTTCAGAAGTAGTCTTCGCCTGCATATGCAGAAGAATGTAGTCAGGTCCGCCCGCTTTAGAGTCAGTTCCTGACATGTTGAATCCGCCGAATGGCTGGTATCCAACGATCGCACCTGTACAGCCGCGGTTGAAGTATAGGTTTCCTACATGAAAATCCTCGCGCGCTTTTTGGATGTGTTCGCGATTCTGTGTGATCACAGCTCCTGTTAAGCCGTACTCTGTGTTGTTCGCTATTTCAAGCGCATGGTCGAAATCTTTTGCTTTTGTGAAACCAACAACTGGACCAAAGATCTCTTCCTGCATAAGGCGTGCATCCGGTGCAAGGTCAGCAAATACAGTCGGCTTGATGAAGAAGCCTGTTGAGCTGTCTCCTTCTCCGCCTGTCATCAGCTTGCCTTCTTCTTTACCGATTTCGATGTAGCTCATGATCTTATCAAATGCAGCCTGGTCAATAACTGGACCCATGTAATTGCTCTGGTCTTCCGGGTTGCCCTGCGTTAATTCATTTGTCAGTTCCACCACACGGTTAAGAACCTGATCATAAACATCTTCTACTAAAACGGCACGTGAACATGCAGAGCACTTCTGGCCGGAGAAGCCGAAAGCAGATGCCACGATGGAAGTTGCAGCCAATTCAAGGTCTGCTTCTTTGTCGACAACGATGGTGTCCTTGCCGCCCATTTCCGCGATGACACGCTTCAGCCAGATTTGGCCTTCATTTAACTTGGAAGCTCGCTCGTTGATGCGAAGTCCCACGTCGCGTGAACCTGTGAAGGAGATAAAGCGGGTATCTTTATGGTCAACCAGGTAGTCGCCCACTTCTGCCCCGCTGCCCGGCACGAAGTTTAGAACGCCCTTCGGAAGTCCTGCTTCTTCCATCACTTCTACGAATTTCGCAGCCACAACCGGTGTAGTGGAAGCTGGTTTTAATAGAACAGTGTTTCCTGCCACGATTGCGGCAACAGTAGTGCCGGCCATGATCGCAAGCGGGAAATTCCAAGGGGAGATGATGATGCCCACTCCCAATGGAATGTAGTCATAACGGTTATATTCGTTTGGACGGCTGTTAACTGGAACACCGTCTTTAATTTTTAAGATCTGGCGTGCATAGTACTCAAGGAAGTCAATCGCTTCCGCAGTATCAGCATCTGCCTCATTCCAAGGCTTACCTGCTTCCTTTGTTAAAAGGGCAGAAAACTCATGCTTGCGGCGGCGGATAATCGCAGCAGCTTTGAATAAAACATCTGCACGTGTTTCCGGCTTCACTTTTCTCCATGTTTTGAATGCTTCCACAGCAGCCTGCATCGCTTTTTCCGCAAGCTCGCGGTTTGCCTTTGAAACACGGCCAACTACTTCTTCTTTATTAGAAGGATTGATGGATACAATTTTATCTTCAGTAGAGATTCTTTCTCCGCCTATTAATAGATCATAGTCCTGTCCTAAATAGCTTTCGACTGTTTTTAATCCCTGTAAGTATGCTTCGCGGTTATCTTCTTCCTTAAAGTTTGTGAAAGGTTCATGTTTGTACGTCTGTACCATGAAGTCATCCTCCTTTTGTCTTTTCATATTCATCCGCTCATATATAATGCAAGAACTGTGCCAATATAAAAAAGCTGATAAATCACTATTTAATAAGCTTTAAGCAAAATATTTTTGCGGTTTTTCTGTTATTAGTGCAAATTAATGTTGCACCCATTAGGTTTAGTATATACTATTGAATAAAATGCCGAATGAAGGAGATTACAATGAATCACAGGGAAATCGAACAGCTTCAATTAAAAAACAAGATCTTTCAGCGGATATTAAATGAAATCGATGTAGGTGTCCATGTAGTGAATGAGGAAGGAAGAACCACATTTTACAACAAAAAAATGGCCCAGATTGAAGGCATGGATTATGAAGATGTATTGGATAAAAATCTGCTGGATGTATTTTCTTTCAACCAGAACGAATATAGCACCTTACTTCAGGCGCTCAAGAATGGCAGCAGCATTAAAAATGCCAAACAAACCTACTTTAACAATATAGGGCAGGAAATTACCACAATAAATAATACATTTCCGATTATTGAAGATGGTGAACAGATTGGCGCCATGGAAATCGCCCGTGATGTGACCAAGCTTGAAAAGCTGATCAGAGAAAATATGAATAAACGCGGAAACACCCGTTATACCTTTGATAGCATTATCGGTTCAAGCGACGAAATCCATGAAGTAATTGAAGCAAGCAAAAGAGCAACCCGGACGAGTTCCTCAGTCCTGATAATCGGGGAGACCGGTACAGGAAAAGAGCTTTTTGCCCAAAGCATCCATAATGGCAGCAGCCGTTCTTCGAAGCCATTCATCTCTCAAAATTGCGCAGCACTTCCGGACAGTCTGATAGAGGGTCTTTTATTTGGCACAAAGAAAGGGGCATTTACAGGCTCGATTGAAAGGCCGGGATTATTTGAGCAGGCAAATGGCGGGACATTACTGCTGGATGAGATCAACTCACTTAATCCATCCCTTCAGGCAAAGCTTTTGAGAGTTTTGCAGGAAAGAACGGTCCGCCGGGTAGGAGATACAAAAGACCGGGCAGTGGATGTCAGAATCATAGCAACCATAAATGAAGACCCGATTGATGCTATTTCAGAAGGCAGGATGCGGAAAGATTTGTACTACAGGCTGAGTGTTGTGTCCCTCTTTATTCCGCCTCTCCGGGATAGAAGAAAGGATATCCGGGATCTTGCACAGTTTTTCATAGAAAAATATAATCAGCTTTTTGGGATGAATGTAGCGGAAATTGAAGAGGAAGTAATGAGTAAATTCGAGCAATACGACTGGCCGGGGAATGTACGAGAACTGGAGCATATTATCGAAGGAGCCATGAATCTGATTGATCAGGAAGAAGCCATCAGCTATGTGCATTTGCCTCTTCATTTCCGGAATAAGCCTCAATTCAAGGACCAGCAGAAGGATGCCGGCCCTTTGGAGGATTTGATGATTCAGAAAAACAAGCCTGATAAAACACTGGAACAATATATGCAGGAAGCTGAGAAATACTATTTAAAGAAAGTTCTTAAACACCATGGCAATAATATAACCCAAGCCGCAAAATCACTTGGCATGAGCCGGCAAAATCTGCAGTATCGGCTGAGGAAATACGGATTCAGGAAAGAAAACAGCTGACTGATTCGAGATAAAAGATCTGTTGAAAATCGGATAAAAAACAAATAAGCTCCCGGCTGGGAGCTTATTTGTATAGAATATCATCACGCAGCGCTGCAACACGTGTCAAAGCTTCATCTATATCCCTCTCACTCACTCCAAAATGCGCCAGTGCATCATGCAGATGCTTGGCAATTGCATCAAAGTGTTCGGGCTGCAGATTCATGCCCTCATGAGCTTTAGCCATAGAGTTTCCTGTATATTGATTAGGCCCCCCCAAAGCATAGCTGATGAACTTGGATTGATGGCGCTTCTGCTTTACCATATCGGTATGCTCGAAAAACTGATTAACAGTCTGATCCTTCAATACCAATTCCTCGTAAAAATAATCGACAACCTTTTCAATAGATTCTCCGCCGCCAACTTTTTCATAAAGAGTCTGCTCTGCCATATTTATCTCTCCTTTCAACAAGCTTATTCTTTTCTAACAGAAAGTTCCTATTCAAAAATCACAATTCGAATCAATTTACTTTATCCTATTATTTTTTTCAAAAAACAAAAAGACTCCGAGGGTACGGAGCCTGAAATTTAAGAAACCAGTTGATCTTCTTCATCTTTTTCAATTATTTCTTTTCGTTCCTGTTCACTCATGAATGTAATTTTGTAGCCAATCATCGCAAAGATAATAGCCAGGATCGGCACAGTGAAATTTAAAATCGCGTATGGTGCATATTCAAATGGATGAACGGACAGTGTTGACATGATAAACACCGCACATGTATTCCATGGAACAAAAACGGACGTGACGGTACCTCCATCTTCAAGTGCCCGTGAAAGATTTTTAGATTGCAGATTTTTATCCTTAAATGCCTGTGAGTACATTCTGCCCGGCAGCAGAATAGAAATATACTGCTCTGCAGCTGCTATATTTGTAAAAAAGGCAGACAGTACGGTAGTTGCAACTAAGCTTCTTGCTGAACGGGCCAATTTCAGTATCTGTTCAACTATGGCTTTTAACATGCCTGTCTGCTCCATAACTCCTCCAAAGGCCATCGCTACAATTGTAAGGGACACGGTGTACATCATATCGTCAATGCCGCCTCTATTGAAAAGCTCGTCCACCATTGTGTTGCCTGATTCAATTGAGAACCCGCCTTGAAGAGTGTTGACGGCATCACCCACAGCACCGCCCTGAACAAAAATATGGCATAGCCAGCCAAGGAAAATACCCACCGCAAGCGCAGGCAATGCAGGCACCTTTTTAGCCACTAACCCTATAACTATTACTGGTACCAGTAATAGCCAAGGAGAGATGACGAAGTTCTCTGATAAAACATTCATGACACCAGTAATTTTATCACTATTCAAATCGTCTCCGCCAAATTGCCTTCCCAAAAACCAATAAGCAATAATAGCAACGGCCAGCGCCGGAAGGGTTGTGTAGAACATATGTCTTATATGCTCAAAAAGATCCGTGCCTGTGATTCCCGCAGCTAGATTAGTCGTGTCGGACAGCGGTGACATTTTATCCCCGAAATAGGCGCCTGAGATGATAGCTCCCGCCACCATTGGAGCAGGGATGCCCATGCTGATTCCAATTCCCATTCCTGCGACGCCAATCGTTCCCATTGTAGACCATGAGCTTCCGATCGCTAGAGTAACAATGGCACAGATAATACAAATTGAGACTAAAAACATGGATGGCGTCATAAGCTTTAATCCATAAAAGACCATGGTCGCTACAATTCCGCCGCCAATCCAGGATCCAATCGTCAAGCCCACCATTATAATAATTAAAATAGCCGGAAGCGCCAGCTTAATTCCTTTATAAAAACCTTCCTCAATATCATTCCACTTATAATTAAAACGCCAGGCAATGATAGCGGATACAATCGTTCCGGCAATCAATGGCACATGAGGGCTTCCCTCAAACTTAACAATCGTCACAATCATTGCAGCAATCATTACCAGCAGCGGCAGCACTGCAAACCAGAAGGGAATTTTCTTTCCTGTTGTTTCTTTCATAATTTTCCTCCTCTTAAAGTTACACGTCTGTTGGTTTAACTATTGCAAGATTAATGCCAAGATATAAAATTCGGACATTTTTCAGACTATTTACCCTAAAACAATTTAATTTCTAGCCGTTTTATGTAGGTTAGCATGCAAAATAAATTTTCGAGCGCCCGCTCATTTTGCACAAAGAGCAAATATCTTTTGCACCTATAATAAAAATAAAAAACCGGGCATCAAAACCCGGCTTTCATTTTTATTACTTCTTAATAAGATCTTCGCGCTGTGACTGGTCAATCCACTCTTGAAGCTTATCCTTAAGTGTATTGAATCCCTGTGCAGACTCGTCTTCCATTTTGATTGGAGCTGCCTGGCGCTTGCGAGGCTTTCTTGCTTTTGCCTCTGCTTGTGGCGCTTCTTCTGTTGCACGGATTGATAAACCGATTTTTCCTGCTGCTTCGTCAACAGAAAGTACCTTAACTTTTACTTCATCTCCCACTTTAAGATGCTCATTAATATCTTTTACGAAACCATGAGTCACTTCGGAAATATGAACTAATCCCTGTGTATTCTCATCTAATGCCACGAACGCACCATATGGCTGAATACCCGTTACCTTTCCTGTAATAACACTGCCTACTTCGATTTTCTCAGACATGAAAACACTCCTATTTAAATTCAAATTTTATCTTTTATACGCAATAAAAAATTATATCACAACTTGATAAAAATATCAAATACCTCAGACATTTTAACTCCAAATGAATAACCGACAGTCATTCATTATAATAAAACAATCTGCAAACAATATGTAGACATTCTTTTGTTTGTTAACTAAATGTTCATGAAGTACAGCTAGGTTCTTGAGTTCACCATGATAAAATTTAGATAGAAAAAACTGTTAGTGGGAGTGATGGACATGTCAAATATTGGCCATAACATTAAAGCTTGCCGCGAACGTGCAAATATGACCCAGCAGCAGCTCGCATTAAAGGTGAGAGTAGGAACGGGAACGATTGCAAAATACGAAAATGGGGATCAGATACCTGATACACAGACAGTATTAAAGATCTCAACAGCCCTGGATATTCCAGCATCTGAATTGCTTGAACAGGAACTGCATAAAGGCCAGTCCGGAATTGATTTTGAAATTGAACAGCTTGTGCGTGAAATTGGCACAAAAAAAGCAAAGCTCATTTTGCGGAAAGCTAAGGAATTCAGTGAGGAAGATTTCCTCCGTGTCATGCAGATGCTTTATGAAATTAAATATGATCAAAAAGTTTTATAAAAGGAAGTATATAAAAAGGGAATACTGGTTAGCCTTGAAGTATAAGGCTTTCTAGTATTCCCCCCTTTTTGAAGTTGACAATCTGTTGTGGATTGTCCTTTTTTTATGCCTTCTGATTTTGAATTAAGAAATGGCTAATTTTCTTGATTGCTTCCTGCAGAAGTTCCATGGAAGTGGCATAAGAGCAGCGTACATGGCCTTCCCCGCTTTCTCCAAAAATATTTCCTGGCACTACCGCTACCTTTTCCTCCAGCAGCAGCTTTTCTGCAAATGCTTCAGAAGAAAGCCCGGTACTTTCAATAGATGGGAAAGCATAAAAGGCTCCCCCCGGCATATGGCATGTTAATCCAAGTTCATTTAGAGACTGAACAAAATAATTCCGACGGCGCTTATAGCTCTTTTTCATACCCTCGACATCTGATCTGCCTGTCTTCAAGGCTTCAAGTGCAGCAAACTGTGCCATCGTAGGCGCACACATCATCGCATACTGGTGAATTTTCAGCATAGCCTGCGAGATCTCCTCAGGAGCGCAGACAAACCCCATTCTCCAGCCTGTCATTGCAAACCCCTTTGAGAATCCGGAAATTAAAATTGTTCTTTTCTTCATCTCTTTGATGGCGGCAAAACTCGTATACTCGCCATCATAAGCAAGCTCCGCATATATCTCATCAGAAAGAACCAGCAAATCGTATTTTTCAGCTATTTGGGCGATTGCGTTCAGTTCATCACCGCTTAACATGGTTCCAGTTGGATTATTGGGGGAACAAAGTATAATGGCTTTTGTCCGGCGGGTTATTGCCTTTTCCAGCTGCTCAGGCAGAATCTTAAACCCATTCTCCTTTAAAGTCTGAACCTGGACAGGCACACCTCCCGCAAGAGTAACCAAGGGAACATAGGAAACAAAGCTGGGTTCAACCACTATGACTTCATCCCCCGGATCAAGTATGGCCCTTAGAGAAATATCCAATGCCTGGCTCGCTCCCACCGTAACGATTATTTCACTTTGGGGAGAATAAGAAACTCCGAAGCTTTTCAGCATATAGCCTGCAATTTCCTCACGCAGCTCCATTAGACCGGCATTAGCCGTATAAGAGGTATATCCCTGCTCAAGAGAGAGGATAGCTGCTTCACGCACGGACCAGGGTGTGATGAAATCAGGTTCTCCTACCCCAAGGGAAATGACTCCTTCCATTCCTGCTGCAAGGTCGAAAAAGCGGCGAATCCCGGAAGGCTTAAGCTCTTTTACCGTTTGGGATAAATAAGGCTTCATTCCATTCATTACGGTGACACCACAATTCGTTTGTCATCTTCATTTTGTTCGAAAATTGTGCCGTCATGCTTATATTTTTTGAGAATAAAATGTGTCGTTGTCGACAAGACCGAATCGAGAGTCGACAGCTTTTCCGATACAAATCGGGCAACCTCATTCATGGAACGGCCTTCAATGATAACAGAAAGATCATATGCGCCGGACATTAGATAGACAGATCTTACCTCTTTAAAACGGTAAATTCTCTGAGCAACTTCATCGAATCCTACCCCGCGCTTTGGAGCGACCTTCACATCAATCATAGCTGTTACTCCCTCATGGCCATCCACCTTTGACCAGTCAATAACAGAATTAAAACGCACCAGCACTTTCATTTCCTCAAGCTTATCTAAAATGGTTTCCGTCTCCGCCACGCTTAGTTGAGCCATTTTCGCTATGTCTTCCACAGGAATTCGCGCACTGTTATTTTCTAAAATTTCCAGAACTTCGATTTGCTTTTCATTTAATTTCACTACTTGTCGCTCCCATCCTTTAGTGATTTACTCTATAAAATAGTTACATTATAGCAAAAACTTCGAAAAATAAATGTGTCACTTTCATTATTTATTAATTTCTTTAAAATCATATGTGTCAAGTTTAAGATTAAGGGGAAAATACTGTGAAACTGAGTCTAGGAGGGGGATGGCCCTTGGAACAAGCGACATTTTCAGGAATAGAGCCCATTAACGGAACGGATGTTTATTATGAATACTATAAACATGAGTCCTCAAGGAATACACTGGTTCTGCTGCACGGTTTTCTGTCATCCACCTTTAGCTTCCGCAGGCTGATTCCTCTGCTGCAAACAGAATTCAATGTGGTATCGATGGATTTGCCGCCCTTCGGGAAAAGCGGGAAATCCAAGCAATTCGTCTATTCATATAAAAACCTGGCTGATACGGTTATCCGCTTATCAGAAAAGCTGGGCTTTGAAAAAGTCACATTAATAGGGCATTCCATGGGGGGACAAATTGTTTTAAATGTTGCACATTCCAAGCCTGACCTGGTTGATCAGGCGGTACTGCTGTGCAGCTCAGGATATATGAAACGAATGAAGCCGCATCTCATTTTTTCAAGCTACATACCATTCTTTCATCTATATGTGAAATTATATCTGCAGCGCTCAGGGGTAAAACAAAATCTAAAAAATGTTGTCTATGATCATTCCATGATTGATGATGAAATGCTCTATGGCTATTTGTCGCCATTTCTGGAAGACGATATTTTCCTGGCTTTAACCAGGATGATTCGCGACAGGGAGGGCGATATGCCTGCCTCCGCATTGAAGAAAATTGAAACACCGTGTCTTCTAATATGGGGAGAACATGACCGGGTCGTTCCGCTTCATATCGGAAAACGGCTGAATAATGACCTGAAGAATTCCAGGCTGGTAGTTTTAAAAGAAACCGGTCATCTCGTGCCGGAAGAGCGGCCGGAAGATGTCCTTAAGCATATTAGGAGTTTTATTAATTCTGTCCAGGTCCGCAGATAAAAATGGCAGCCCTTGGAAGGAGAGCTGCCACTTTTCACTTTACATAGCGCAGGAGCCATTATTCTTGATTTCAAGGAGACGTACGGAAATTTCCTTGCAATTGTCCAGAGGGATGACTTCCTCAAAGGAAAATTCATATATAGCTTGAATCCTCCTGGCTAATTCCATCTGATCATCCAGATCATGAACTGCCTGAATTGTATCTGCAATTTCAGTGACATAATTGCCCGGCCCCACTCCAAATGGATCCCACTGATCCAGAGTATAGACAAGCAAAAGATTCGTTTGCTGCATTTCCATTTCTATCACCTATTATTATTCGGCTGAATGAAGCCGCAATATTTTAATTATTAGCTTCAATATCATATCATAGAGTCAGGGTACATAAAAGAATTCTAAAGGCGGTGACAGGGTTGGATCGTTTTAAGTTCCATCAGAAAATTAGCAGGGAAAATACAGCTTCTGTTAAGTGGGATATGACCAGGGAGGTATTCGGCAGAACCGATGTATTGCCGATGTGGGTAGCAGATATGGATTTTCAGCCACCCGATGAAGTGAAGAAAGCGATAGAAGAAAGAATAGCACACGGGGTCTACGGATACACGTTTGCTCCTGACTCAACCGCGGAGTCCATCGGACAGTGGGTTAACAAGCGTCATGACTGGAAAGTCCTTAATGAGTGGATTTTATACAGCAGCGGAGTGGTTCCATCCATCGCAACTGCCATCCGGGCTTTTACGAAAAATGAGGATAAGGTACTGGTCCAGTCTCCCGTATATACTCCTTTCTTTGAGATGATTAAACAAAATGGACGCAAAGTCGTTAATTCTCAGCTGAAGCTCGAGAATGGCCGATACGAAATTGATTTTGCCGATTTTGAAAACAAATTGAAAGAGGGAGTGAAGCTATTCCTCCTATGCAATCCGCACAATCCGGGAGGACGTATGTGGGATGATGAGGAACTCAGGAAAATAGGGGAACTCTGTGTAAAATATGATTGCCTTATTCTTTCCGATGAAATTCATTCTGATTTAATTTATGATGGCAAAAAACATTATCCCATTGCTTCAATGGATCCACGATTTGCAGACATCACGGTCACCTGCATAGCTCCGACGAAAACCTGGAACCTCGCAGGAATACAAGCTTCCGCTGCGATTATAAGCAATAAGAAACTGCGAAAGGCTTTTCAGGCAGAACAGCACAAGCAGGGATTTTTTACGCTGTCCGCCTTTGGAATCATCGGCATGGAAGCAGCCTATCGCCATGGAGAAGGATGGCTTAACAGTCTAATGGATTATCTCGCTGAAAACAAACGAACAGCAGCTGAGTTTATTGGTGAGCATCTTCCCGGCATTCGCCTGATGGAGCCGGATGGCACCTATCTGCTATGGATGGATTGCCGCGAATTAGGTTTAAGTGATGCCGAACTCCGCAAACATCTATTGGAAAAAGGGAAACTCGCCCTGGAACCTGGTCCAAAATACGGGCCGGGCGGTGAAGGCTTTGTCCGAATGAATATTGCCTGCCCGCATGAAGTATTGGCGGAGGGGCTGGAGAGGCTAAAGCGGGCTTTTGAGTGATTGTATTTGGAGGCACGGCCTGGGGGCCGTGCTTTTTTTGGGCTTGTGCTGGGATGGTCGATTCCATTGTTCGGTTTCATGAATGCTTTATGGTGCCCCGTTTTCTTCTCTTTGCCCCCCTTTTCGGCTTCATGAACGCTTCATGGTGACCGTTTTCTTTTCTTGGCCCTCCTTTTCGGCTTCATGAATGCTTCATGGTGACCGTTTTCTTTTCTTGACCTTCCTTTTCGGCTTCATTAATGCTTTTATGGCGACTGTTTTCTTTTCTTGGCCCTCCTTTTCGGCTTCATGAACCCTTCATGGCGACCGTTTTCTTTTCTTGGCCCTCCTTTTCGGCTTCATGAACCCTTCATGGCGACCGTTTTCTTCTCTTGGGCCTCTTTTTCGCCTTCATGATCGCTTCATGGTGACCGTTTTCTTTTCTTGGCCCTCCTTTTCGCCCTCATGATCGCTTCATGGCGACCGTTTTCTTTTCTTGACCTTCCTTTTCGGCTTCATTAATGCTTTTATGGCGACTGTTTTCTTTTCTTGGCCCTCCTTTTCGCCTTCATGAATGCTTCATGGTGACCGTTTTCTTCTCTTGGGCCTCCTTTTCGGCTTCATGAATGCTATATGGCGACCGTTTTCTTTTCTTGGCCCTCCTTTTCGGCTTCATGAACCCTTCATGGCGACCGTTTTCTTTTCTTGGCCCTCCTTTTGGGCTTCATGGACCCTTCATGGCGACCGTTTTCTTCTCTTGGGCCTCCTTTTCGGCTTCATGATCGCTTCATGGCGACCGTTTTCTTTTCTTGACCTTCCTTTTCGGCTTCATTAATGCTTTTATGGCGACCGTTTTCTTTTCTTGACCCTCCTTTTCGGCTTCATGAACCCTTCATGGCGACCGTTTTCTTTTCTTGGCCCTCCTTTTCGGCCTCAAGAAACCTTTATGGCATCCATTTTTTCTAGTTCACCATTATTGGCTTTAATAATTCTCTGATGACTCAATTCTGCTGTTCAGTATAATAAGAATACTTTCCATGTCCTTGAATGATATATTTCCTGCTTAGTACCCTCCGCACAGTTTTCTCCGAAAAAGCACCACCACACCAATCAACGATTGTTTTGGTAGTTATCTTCCGATCTGGAAACAAAACCTTATATTCATTCACGCAACGAATTATCGCTGTATCCGCCTTTTCCTTCAAACCACATTCCCCGCACGTTAAGTAACCTTGGGTTAACGGGGTTAAAAACGAAGAACACGAATCACACGGAACCCCTTTTCGCAATTGGGTATAATTATATTCCGGCTTTCGCATGTATGGGTTCTCTTTCAAACAGCGGGCATTTAACTGCTCGGCCAGCTTCATGTTTCTTGATGTTGTGACATTTGGGGTGTTTTTTAATTTCTCAAGGAATCGTTTTAGCTGTGGAGGAAATACGGCGGGTATATTTAGTGGAGCCTGATAAAGCTGAAAGCCTGGGTTGATAAATATGAGATGAGATTTAATGGGAAGGTGAAAGCCTAGTTCTTTTAGGAGTGCCCGTAAAAGCGTTTCGCATCTCTGCAGCTGAAGAAGAGGATTTTTTATTTCTATTTTGGAGGGAAGGGAATACCATCTTTCGTTTTCAATGCAGTAGTCTCCTTCGTAGTTTTTTACTTCAAAGACAAAAAGAGTGCTGCCGGCGATAAGGAGGGTATCAATTTGGAAGTGGGTATTGCTGCTTTCCAGCAGGAGATCATTTAGAATGATAAAAGAGTCCGGAAAGTTCTGCAGTTCCCTGTCAAAATGAAGCTCGCCTTCAAAGCCTTTTTGTAAAAACAGATACTGGTTTTCCTCTTTCAACGGCAGTTCAAGACGGCGGGACAGGATACGCAGCAATTCCAGCTCCCTTGATTCGAATCGGGGTCTATTATTCATATTTCACCTCTCGTATTGGACTAATTTTATTTTAAGAAAAATTTTCCATACTCACAAGCAAAATCCCCTCGCGGTTCAAGCAAGGGGATTTACAGTACATATTCAGCAAGTACGCTCTGCACTTCGTAAATGTTCAAGCTTTTATTAAAATGTTTTTCAATCGGTTCGTCTGATCCTGAAATCCATATTTTCAATTCGGCCTCAAGATCAAAGCTGCCTGCGGTCTCAATGCTAAAATGGGTTATGCTTTTATAAGGAATGCTATGATATTCGATTTTTTTCCCTGTGATTCCCTGCTTATCCACCAATATCAGGCGCCTGTTTGTAAAAATGAACAAATCTCGGACAAGCCTGTAGGCTTTTTCAACCTGTTCACTCGGAGCAAGGACTGCTGAAAATTCGTCCTCGACCTCCTTAACGTCTGCTTCTGATGCATTGCCGATAAAACCATCGAAAAGTCCCATCTAACTAACCTCCAATATAAGGTTTAACTCCATTATACTTGATCGTCCGGAAAAATTCCCAGTGATAAAGGCTTTCCCTCTCAGGAAAGCCTTCAGATATTATTCTTCTGTAGACGGATCGTCCTGTGCTTTTTTCTGCCCTTTTTCTTCTTTATCTTTAGAAATACGGCCACAGGCAATGCGTTCTCCGGAATCCCCTGCAGGCTGAGTCATGCCATCGTCCGGCCCTTCATGGATGACTATGGAGGTCCCTTCCTTTGTCAGCAGCGAAGTTTTGTCTTCCTTCAACGTGACCTGAGGAGCCATGAAATCAATCTTAACCTTGCCGTCATCCTCGACAATCAGGTTGGGAAGATCACCCGCATGGGAGCCCTTTGGATGCAGCAGCCCATGATCCTTATTATCAGGATTGAAATGATTCCCGGCAGATTTGAAATCTGGGGGTTCGCATTTTGCTTTTTCATGAATATGTATGGCCAGTTCCCCCGGCGGCAGCCCGCTCAGATCTCCGCTCAATTTTACTCCGCTCGCCTGCTCCTCGACCTTAATGGTACCTAATGAATCACCTGCAGCATTAAACATTTCAACTTCTGTATTGGTAATGTTCTCTTCCCCGCAGCCGGACAGAAGAAGAACAAACCCCAGCATTAAAGCTTTTTTCATGATTGAATCCTCCATCAAGACAATTTGCCTTTAGTGTTGCCCAATCACTTTACTAATAAACAGGAAAAGCTCAAGGACCCTAAGGAGCAGGCGCTGGACCGTTATCAAAACAAAAAGGCTCTTTTCGTATAAATTGTTGTTTTTCACTTATTAATGTTGCCCGTTGATTGTAGCGAGAGGATGCTCGCTTTCCGCGGGGCAGGCGGTGAGCCTCCTCGGCGCTGCGCGTCTGCGGGGTCTCACCTGTCCTGCTACTCCCGCAAATCATTGAATAAACTTCCTAGCGTACGCACCGCACGAAGAAAATACGCATGCATTTTCGAGGATCTCGCACCTTCCGCTACAATCAAGTCAGTAAATATAATACAAATAGCAATAGCCTTTACGAAAACAGCCTAACAAAAAAAGAACAGCTGCTCAGCTGTTCCCCTCTTGTCTATTTTGCCTGTCAATGCGCTCTTCAAGTTCCTTCGCTTTGGCAGCTTCGCGCCTTGAAACACGGATAATTAATCTCATGGTCAGAATGGCCCCGACTAAGAAGATGGCGAACGTTACAGCTGCAGGGCCATATTCTGATTTATCTTCAGGAAAATATAGAAACAGTGACAGTACATACCATTGCAGCATTCTAATCAATCCTTTCTGCTAAAAGCAGTGTCCATTGAATTATTATATCAGCAATGATTGCACAGTCCAATGAACTTATTTCAATACCTCGATCTTTTCAATGACCACATCTTCCACAGGCTTGTCCTGTTCGCCTGTTTCAACCGCTGCGATGCTATCTACTACATCCATTCCCTCGATAACTTGCCCAAAGACTGTGTGCTTGTTGTCAAGCCAAGCTGTACCGCCTTTTTCATATGCCTTGATGATTTCTTCCGGATAACCAGCCTTTTCCATTTGTTCTTTCAGGCTTGGGTCAAGGGTTTTGTTCTGAACAATAAAGAATTGGCTTCCATTAGTATTTGGACCGGAATTGGCCATGGATAAAGCTCCGCGGATATTATAAAGCTCATTAGAGAATTCATCCTCAAACGCTTCGCCGTAAATACTTTCTCCACCCATTCCGGTTCCATCAGGATCGCCGCCCTGGATCATAAAGTCCTGAATGACACGGTGAAAAATCACCCCATCGTAGTAGCCATCTTCGCTGTGCTTAATGAAATTCTCAACAGCTTTCGGAGCCTGGTCCGGGAAAAGTTTAATTTTAATATTCCCTTTTGATGTCTTCATTCCCACCAGTCTTTCATTTCCCTGTACTTCTTCAGTCAGCTGCGGAAAATTGTCCGGAGCTTCGGCTGCCTCGTTATTTGTCTGTTTTTCTTCCGTTTCAGAGCCATTTGCATTGTCCGCTTCTTTCTCAGTGTTTGTCCCGCATGCTGACAGAATTATCATCAGAATGAGGATGGGAGTTAACATACGCAATTTCATGGTTCAGCCTCCTATAAAAAATTCATCATTTTTTAGCTTACCTGATTTATTGAAAATTTGCACTTTGTTTTTTCAGGCTTCATAATAGGGGCTAAAGAAAATGTAAAAGGAGAGGTTAGGTTGGCAGAAGTAAAGATTGGCGACAAAGTAACAGCCATCTATAAAACGGGCAAATATATAGGGGAAGTAACAGATATCCGGCCGCAGCATTATCTGGTCAGAGTACTGGGGGTCCTAAAACATCCAATGCAGGGCGATTTGCATAACCCTAAACAAGCGGATGTGATGCTTTTTCATGAACGCCGGGCGCTTGCTTACAGAGAGCAGACCAATGTGCCCAAACAAATGGTAAAGCCTTTCAAAGAAGAAATACCAGAATATATGGATTCGCTGCAGATAGCTCTGGATAAAATGAGAACCGAGCTTGAAGGAGATTCTTCCCCATGGGCGGAGCAAAGCATCAGAAACCTCGACTCCCTGGAGAAAGATTACTTTAGGTAATAATGAAAACAAGCCAAATCGCTTTGATAGATTTGGCTTGTCAGGCAAATTTATTAAATAGCTTCGAGAAGTCCACCCGGTCGCCAATTGTCGTTGGCTCCGGCTTTTGCAGATATTTTTTATCCTTTTCTACCAATCTGAAAATATTGTAAGTCGTCAAGGCATCATCCAGAGCACGGTGATGTTTTCCTGTTCCTTCCTTGCCGTATTCCTGGACGGCTTTCCATAATCCTGTCTGATTTTGGTCACCAAAGAATCGCTTATATTCCATCGAAAGGTCCACTTCCCTGCCTCTGAAAGGAAATTCAACTCCAGCCTGGATGCAATTATTTCTAAGCACCTTCATATCCATATTTCCCCAAGTAACGATTGTGCAAGGACGATTTCTGTTCATATTCTTCATTTTCTCCACTAATTCAAGAAAATCAATCCCCTGATCCACTTGTTCCTGTGATATATGCAGAAAGGATTTACACCGTTCAGACAATATAGGAAACCGGACCGGAGATACATATGAAGAGAACTCTTCACAAACCTGATTGCTGATAACTGATACAATGCCAGCTTCAATAATTTCCGGAAAAAATCCTCTGAAAGCACTGCCTTTATCAGGCATTGTAAACTCAAAGTCAATAAAAAGGTATTGATGTTCCTCCCCCATTTTTTCACCTGCTTTACCTTAAATTTAAACGGACTTAATTTCTTATATTATATCATGAAATATTTCAATTTTCTGATCAAATTGTTTTTTGCCGTAAATTCTCCATGATGTCCTTATCTATAAATCTATTAATGGAACAACCGGCCGGCAAGCTGTATATTTCCATTGTTCAGAGCATACACATTAACCATATTCTATTAATTTTTAGAGACAGATAGAGAAAAGGGGGGCATGGAATGAAAAAAGGAATATGGTGTTTTTTGTTTGCAGTCCTGCTGTCAGTGGGATCTCTAATGCCTGCTGATGCTGCTGATGCGGAAAAAGAATTTGAAGACATATTAGAAGAACAGCTGCGCAGCACAGTCCATTATTACAATGAAAACTCCTTTTCAGTCATTGATGCTTACGGAATGCAGGGACAGGTAACGAAGGCCGTTACCTCTGATGACCCGAAAACATCTGAAAATGAAGAGGCTATTGAGGAATATACTTCCCATATTGGCATTGTTTTTCTGGAATTTGAACAAAAACGGGATGACCTATTTATCTTTAAGAAAAAAGATTTCTTTTACTATGATTTTGACAAAAAAGAATTCCTGACAGCTTCCAATGTGCTTGGCAATGATTCAATCAGGGAGTTTTTCGAAAGATATGTAGATGATATCGAGAAAAGAATTACCCTCTTCTCCAAGTTACTCTTCCTGTTTTTCCTTTCCTTTATCATTACGGTTCCGCTGGCAATCATGATTTTCCACAACCGCAGCCGCAGTAAATTTTAATACAGCAGATAAAGAGGATGAGCTTCGGCACATCCTCTTTTTGCTGCACAGCTTCAGCGCCTGCCCCAGAGCTGTTTCTCTTGAGAAGGCACTTTTGCCATCCTTATGATGCTGCCTGTATCCTCACATATTCTCGCGGTTCAAATACCTTCAGGTTTCGTTCATTTCCAGCTTCCACTTGATTTTCTGCCGGTAATAATTCGACCACTTCTTCGTCAACGGGAATATAGAATTCCCTTTTAGTTTGATGATCCAATATCCAGGCGCCTGCAAATAGCAGGGCAAAGATTGTAATGGCTGCTGAAATTTTATGTTTAATCATGCATAACACCACCTAAAAATAGTGTGCTTGAATGAATGATTTTTTATACAAAAGTGTTTCCTTTTTATATATTTTTTCAAAAAAATTTTTCCTGATTCATTCGTGTTTCTACCTATTTAATAAGAATGGATAAATCCTTTACTGATAAGGGTTGGAAGAATGCACAGACTTTCTTTTTAGGTTATAATTTGTTCTGAGGTGTATGAGCGGATAGTAATATGACTATGGCATGTCAAGCTTGCCTGCCTGGCTGGATAATATGGGGGAAGGTGGAAAAACTTTTATTAAGCGCTTTCTAATTGCAGAAACAGACTTATACATACTGCGGAAGAAAAATACAATTTTCCAAATTTCCCGAACTGTTAGATGCCACATATAGCTGCTTCATCAAGCTGCCTAATAGGATACTTTGTTGAATAACTCGCAATTAATTTAAAGGGGGTAATGTTTTGTCTTTGCTTCACCTGGCAATAATTTCACCATTTTTGCTTGCCATCCTTGTGCCTATTGCGTACAAGCTGTTCAGGCAGATACATACAGGTTGGTTTGTACTTCCTCTGCCAATCCTTTTATTCAGTTATTTTATTTCTTATTTATCCATCACCTCCGATCAGCAGTCCGTCACTGAATCTTTTTCATGGATACCCGCTCTTGGGATAGATTTCACGGCAAAAGTGGACGGCCTTGGTTTGCTTTTTGCCTTGCTGATAACAGGAATAGGATCACTGGTTGTTCTGTATTCCATCTATTACCTGGATAAAAACAAAGAAAAACTGAACACCTTTTATGTGTACTTGCTTCTATTTATGGGTGCTATGCTTGGGGTTGTCCTGTCTGATAACCTGATTGTGCTATATACCTTCTGGGAATTCACAAGTTTTTCTTCATTCCTGTTAATCGGGTATTGGTACCACAGAGAGAAATCAAGATACGGCGCACAGAAGTCGATGATCATCACGGTTTTCGGCGGTCTTTCTATGCTCGGAGGCATCATCCTGCTTTATTTAATGACAGGCACTTTCAGCATTTCGGAAATTATCGCTGGATCAGATGAAATATTTTCACATTCATTATTCGTTCCTGCTTTACTTTGCTTTTTGCTTGGGGCTTTTACCAAGTCCGCGCAATTTCCATTTCACATCTGGCTGCCGGATGCCATGGAAGCTCCAACACCTGTCAGTGCATATTTGCACTCGGCAACGATGGTTAAGGCAGGCATCTATTTAGTAGCACGTATGAGTCCGGTTTTTGCCGAGCACTCGCTCTGGCTCTGGCTCATTGCAGGATTTGGGATTACAACGTTATTTTGGGGTTCATTTTCAGCTGTCAAACAGACTGACCTTAAAGCCATCCTGGCTTTCTCAACAGTCAGCCAGTTGGGGATGATCATGTCCCTTCTCGGCATTGGTGCTGCAGCGCTTCACTTTGAAACAGTAGAAGACAGTTATTTTACGGTTGCCACTACAGCTGCAGTTTTTCATTTGATCAACCATGCCACCTTTAAAGGAAGTCTCTTCATGGTAGCTGGAATTGTAGATCATGAAACCGGAACACGAGATATCCGCAAACTTGGCGGTCTGATGAACTTTATGCCGATTACCTTTACTTTGGCGATCATCGGAACATTTTCCATGGCAGGGCTTCCGCCTTTCAATGGGTTCTTAAGTAAGGAAATGTTCTTTACAGGAATGGTCCGCGTTCTGGAAATGGATATTTTCAATTTGGATACATGGGGACTCTTGTTCCCGGTTTTTGCCTGGGTGGCAAGTGTATTTACGTTTATTTACAGCATGGTTCTTGTATTCAGGACATTCACAGGCAAGTTCCAGCCTGAACAATTAGAAAAGAAACCGCACGAAGCCCCATTCGGGATGCTCATATCTCCTATCATCCTGGCTTCACTAGTGATCATTATCGGTTTCTTCCCTAATATTATTTCTAACACGCTTATTTCCCCTGCGCAGGCCGCCATTATGCCTGTTGAAGGGTATAAGTATGATACTCATATATACTTCTGGCACGGATTTACGCCTGAGCTGTTCATGACTTTGGGTGTTATAACATTGGGCGTTCTACTCTTTATCTCTCTGCCGAAGTGGAGAAGAGTATATGATTTATTCCCTGAAAAATTGGCTCTAAATCGCTTCTATGACAGCGGCCTGTCAGGGATTCAGCGGGGCGCATACAGGTTTACCAAATGGTACATGAATGGCTCTATCAGAAACTATTTAGTTTATATATTTACTTTCTTTATCATTACATTGCTGTCCGTCTTATTCATGAAGGATGCATTTAAATTTAATGCGAGTAATGTTTCTGCCATCAGATTCTCAGAAATTGTGCTTGCTCTCGTGATCGCAGTTGGATCGATTACGATATTGTTTGTGAAATCAAGATTAACATCCATTATTTTATTGGGTGCAGTCGGCTATACAGTTGCGCTATTCTTTGTTATTTTCCGTGCGCCGGATCTGGCTTTGACACAGCTTGTCATAGAAACGATTTCAGTTGCGTTATTCCTGCTGTGTTTCTACCATCTGCCACAGATTAAAGATGAAGAAAGAATGCCGTTTAAAGCAACCAATGCAGTCATCTCCATTGGTGTTGGGCTGGTCGTAACTTTAATTGCTTTTTCAGCTTACAGTAATAAATCACCTAATTCGATTGCACAGTATTATATTGAAAACACCTATGAAAAAGCTGCCGGCAAAAACATGGTAAACGTTATTCTCGTGGACTTCCGCGGATTTGACACAATGTTTGAAATAACGGTACTTGCCATAGCGGCTCTGGGGATATTCGGAATGATCAAGCTTCGTCTGGGGGGAGGAAAGAAAAATGAAAACAAATGACATTATTCTGCAAACAGCCACTAAAGTTGTTTTGTTTATCATCGTTCTTTTCTCTGTATATATTTTCTTTGCCGGTCACTATACACCAGGCGGCGGTTTCGTAGGAGGCCTGCTAACATCAGGGGCACTCATTTTACTCTTGTTGGCCTTCGATATGAAGACAGTTGAAAAGACACTGCCTGTTAATTACATGTATATGATTGCAGTCGGCCTCCTCTTTGCAATCGGAACGGGAGCAGGTGCGCTGCTCTTCAATGTTCCATTTTTAACACATGCATTTACAGGTGTAGACCTTCCAATTCTGGGACACTTATCACTTCATACCGCAGCACTGTTTGATCTCGGTGTTTTTCTGGTTGTTGTAGGTGTGACAATGATCATAATCAAAACGATAGGGGAGGATGACTAATGGAAATATTAATGTCCGTTGTTGTTGGAATTCTTTTTATGTCAGCCACCTATTTAATGCTTTCAAAAAGCCTGCTTCGCATCATTGTTGGAACTGCGATATTAAGTCATGGCGCCCATTTGCTCATCTTAACAATGGGGGGTCTTAAAAAAGGTGCTGCACCGCTTCTCGGTGAGGCTGCAAGCTCCTATACAGACCCGCTTCCGCAGGCATTAATCTTAACTGCAATAGTAATCGCATTTGGTGTAACGGCCTTTTTCCTAGTATTGGCATACCGGGCTTATCAGGAACTTGGTACAGATAATATGGACAAATTGAGAGGAAATGAAGGAAATGAAGGAAATGATTAACTTTTTGATACTGCCGATTTTAATTCCCTTAGTAACGGGAGTCCTTCTAATCTTCGCTGCCAAGTATATCAAGCTGCAAAGGTGGATTGCAGGCCTTTCAGCGTTGATAACTGTAATTGTATCGGTGTTATTAGTTCAAAAGGTCAATAACGATGGGATTCAGACATTGAACTTATCTAATTGGGAAGCGCCTTTCGGAATTACACTTGTTTCTGATATGGTTTCCGCCTTACTTGTATTAACTACCAGTATCATTGCATTGGCATGTGTAATCTATTCATTTCGCGGAATAGATGAAGGCAGGGAAAAATTCTATTTCTACTCAGCTGTCAACTTTTTGATCGTTGGCGTAAATGGAGCATTTACAACCGGCGATATTTTTAACCTTTTTGTATTCTTTGAAGTAATGCTAATGTCTTCTTATGTGCTAATTGTAATTGGGGGCACGAAAATCCAGTTGAGGGAATCCATTAAATATCTGCTCGTGAATGTCATTTCTTCAGCATTATTTGTAATTGCTGTAGCATACTTATATTCCGTTGTGGGAACGCTCAACATGGCCCATATTTCCGTTCGGATCAGTGAGATCAGTGAAATGGGACAGCCTGGCATCATTACTGTTATTGCCGTTCTATTTCTGATCGTTTTTGGTCTGAAAGGGGCAATTTTCCCTCTATTCTTTTGGCTGCCAGGGTCATATTATGCACCGCCGGCACCTGTTCTTGCACTATTCGGTGCCCTGCTCACAAAAGTGGGGGTTTATTCAATAGCCAGGACATATACTTTATTCTTTTACCAGGATGGAGGCTTTACTCAGCAGCTTTTAACCATTCTGGCGGTAATTAGCATCATTTTTGGTGTCATTGGGGCAATCGCCTATTGGGATATTAAGAAAATTGTCATTTACAATATCATAGTAGCTGTTGGAGTCATTCTCTTTGGCATTTCAGCTATGACCCCGGATTCTCTTACAGGTGCAATGTTTTACCTGATACATGATATGAACATTAAAGCATCACTGTTTTTACTTGTTGGTATCGCAGCAGCTATAACAGGAACGAGTAATTTAAGAAAAATCAGCGGGTTAATAAAGCGTTATCCCGGATTGGGCTGGACTTTTTTCATTGCCGCTCTTTCACTATCGGGTATTCCCCCGCTAAGCGGTTTTGTCGGCAAGCTCTTGATTATTAAAGGGGGATTCGAGTCTGAGCATTACTGGGGTGCAGGGATTGTGTTAATATCCAGTCTACTTGTCCTTTTCTCCATCATGAAAATTTTTATCAATGGTTTTTGGGGAACCCCTCGTGATTACGAAGGCGCAGATCAAATACCTGTCAAGAGCATGATGATTGCTCCGGTGATCCTTGTTGCTTTTGCCGTCTTTTACGGAGTCGGCTCTGAATTCGTATATCCGTATATCTCTCAGGCTGCTGAAACGCTTGCCAATCCAAGTATTTATATAGACGCAGTCTTAAAGGAGTACTGAGTATGGCATTTCAAATTTTATTAAATATGTTCCTTGGATTTATGTGGATGTTCTTAACAACAACCTACGATCCGGTAGCCTTCTTGAAGGGTTATCTTTTCGGCCTGCTCATTATTTTTGTATTCAGGCGGTTCTTTACCTCCCGCTTTTATCTGCATCGTGTGATCGCAGTAATCAATTTATTGCTGATCTTTATTAAAGAACTGATTCTAGCAAATATAGCGGTATTAAAGGTTGTTCTTAAACCAAAGCTTGATATGAAGCCGGGCATTTTCGCGTTCCCGACTGTTTTAGAAAAAGATTGGGAAATAACTGTTCTGGCAAACCTGATTACCCTGACCCCGGGAACCTTAACCATTTCTGTTTCCGACGACAATAAAATATTGTACGTGCATGCAATGGATATGGGTGAAGTACAGGACGAAATTGAATCCATTAAAAATTCTTTCGAGAAAGCAATTATGGAGGTGAGCCGATAATGATCCAGACCATTGTAATGATCGCCATTCTGTGTATATCAATCGCCACACTGGCTTTAATATACAGAGTGATCAAAGGCCCCACCACCCCTGACAGGGTTGTAGCATTGGATGCAATTGGAATTAACCTGGTTTCTATCGTGGCACTCACTTCGATTGCGCTAAATACTAACGCCTACTTGGAGGTCATCCTTCTGCTTGGAATTCTCGCTTTCATCGGAACTGTGGCCTTCTCTAAATATTTGGAGAAGGGGGTTATCATAGAACATGACAGAGATCGCTAATTTCTTTATTATCGTGTTTGTTCTGTTAGGTGCCTTCTTTAGCCTAGTTGCAGCTTTCGGTGTTATCAGGCTGCCTGATGTTTATACGAGAAACCATGCTGCTTCAAAATCTGCAACACTCGGTGTTTTATGCGTTCTTTTAGGAACATTGCTTTTCTTTTATTTTAAGGATGGCTACTTTAATTCAAGGGTCGTACTGGGGATTATTTTTATCTTCATGACTTCCCCCATTGCTGGCCATTTAATCGGACGTGCAGCATATAATTCCGGAGTCAAGCTATGGGATCAAAGCGTCAGGGATGACCTAAAAAATGACACTAATGGAAAAGAATCTGCCGGTAAAGGCCAATAAATAGAAACCCACGGGAAACTTTTCACTCCTGTGGGTTTTTTGTACGTTTATTTTCTTTTAATTACTGCCATTGTACATCTTGAGGTGCATATCAGCTTGTCATTCTCATCCATTATTTTAATATCCCAAACCATTGTGGTTCTTCCCTGATGCAGCACTGTTGCGACAGCCGTCACAATTCCATCCTTTTTAGCACGTACATGGTTAGCATTAATCTCAAGCCCTGCAACAGATTCCGTTTCTTTATCGCAAAGTTCAAATGCTCCTATGCTTGCAACAGTTTCCGCAAGGGCGACAGATGCCCCTCCATGCAGGAGGCCAAACGGCTGGCGGGTGCGTTCATCAACAGGCATGGTGGCAACTACTCGTCCCTTTTCAAGTGACACGATTTCCATTCCAAGTGTTTCAATTAAGGTATCTTTCAACTCCATTTCCTTATCCCCTCTCCATATGTAAAATGTTGTCATACTATACTCCATTATATAAGAACAAACTATGTATGTCCTGTAGGACAAGCATAAAAAAAGAGGTGACCGCCATGAATCGTGTACGCGAAGGATTAATTCCAACTGTTCTCGGCACCGCTGTTACTGCGGCTGGATATGCAATGAAACAAAACCGCAGAGCTAACAATATGTTATCAGATACCATCGTTGGTTTCGGGCTCGCCCATATTGTACTTGGAGCTATTGACCTGGTAGAGCACCGCAATCAGTATTAGAAAACATTTGACGATTTACTAAAAGTATAAAAAGGCAGCACCCGGCTGCCTTTTTATATTAAAGTCCCATCCCCTGATCATGGAGCTTTTTCTGCTTCTTCGCCCGTTTTCTTCTGGCAAAACGAAATATGAGGAAAATCGCTGCAAAGCCTGCCAGGCCAAGCAGTATTTCTTTTTCATGTTTGATGATGGTGTCAATATGGTCTCCAAATACATAGCCGATCGTGAAGGCTATAGAGAGCCATATCAGTGCGCCACTGTATGCAAATAAAGTGAATTTTTTAAATGGCAATTTACTGAAGCCGTATAAAAAGGGGAGGAAATTTCGGATACCCGGAACAAAATAACTGAAGGAGAGGGAAAAGGCATGATACTTTTCCATTAGTTTTAAAGAAGAATCAATCGTTTTAGACATCCTTTTGCTTTTATGAAAGTACTTTAGCAAAGGCCTTCCAATCAAACGCCCGATGGTATAACAGGTTGTCAGTGCCGCCAGAATTCCAAAATATATGACAATGAATGCAAGCAAAGGGTGCAGCGTTTTTAAGGAGGAAGAAAGACCAACAGTCATAACAATCAATTCATTTGGAACAGGAAAAATAAAAACCCCTACCCAAAGCCAAAGAAACAGCCCCAAATATCCGTTATTTTCAATGATTTCCAAAATCAATTCAAGTTCCATCCGGGGCCTCCTATCTATGTATGCAACGCACACTTATTTACCACACTAATATATTCTCCATTCCCTTCTTTTACCCCTTTTATAATAATATCAATCCTTATTAAATTCTCTTGTTGAAGCCTAACTGTTGCGGAAGGCAATTTTGTTCCTTCATAGGAATAGCTTTGTTTTCATATAATGGAAATGCGTGCATTTATTACTAACCGAAAGGGGCAGAAAACCGGATGTACCCCTACTATTATTTTCGCTACCCGAAGCCCGGATATAACCCTCAGCTTCAAAGCTGCTGGAATTATCCGCAGGCCTATCAGTCTTATTATCACCCTGTGCATTTCTATAGGACCTTACCGGCAGTTGATCCGCAAATGTTCATGAGCTCTGCCAAAAAAATGGAGGTCCTCATGAAGGATGCCAGCATATTACTTGTAAAAATGGCAGAGTCAAGAAAGTATTCTTATGATTTGATGGCAGCAGCTCAGCAGTCCAATAAACCTGCGGTCGAAAACCTTCTGAAATCAACAGGCATCTCGCGGGTTCCTTCTGTTTCCTATACACCCGACGGGCTAAGACTTCATTTCGAATCAGACAAAGATGATCCCCAGAAATGCTGTGATTTAACACTAAAGCTGAGATGGATGTAAATAAAAAAGCCCTCAATCAAGAGAGCTTCTCACCTATCTAACGGTAATAAGGGTTGCCATATGGGCCATAGCCTGGATATCCGCCACCGCCATAAGGAGCATATGGCGTTCCTGGTGGCGCTCCTGGCGGTCCATAGAAAGGCGGCGGGGGACCGTAGAAAGGACGCGGTGCAAATAAAGCTGCTCCCAGCCCGCCTCCCAGAAAACCGCCGATCAAGCCGCCGACAAAAGGAGCTCCTAAAAAGAAAAACCTTTCATTCCCGTTTCTATATGGGCCTCTATAATAATACATGCAGGGTAACCTCCTTCATTTTCAATCCCTTCTCTATTTAATATGCAGATGTCCCCATTTTGAGTGGGCGACTAGAAAAGCGGAAGCACCATGCTCACCTCCCAGCACGAAACAAAAAATCCCCTGTGCCTTTTGGGCAAGGGGATTTTTGTATATTAGTTAACAGCTTTTACTTTAGCAAATGCATCTTCAACAGATACATAATCATAGCCAAGGTCTTTAGCAACCGCTGGGTATGTGATGCTTCCGTTTACAACGTTCACACCAAGCTTAAGTGCTGCATTGTCTTCAATCGCTTTCACAACGCCTTTGTTTGCAATTTGCAGAGCATAGTTGATTGTAACGTTTGTAAGAGCAATTGTAGATGTTCTTGGAACAGCACCAGGCATGTTCGCAACAGCATAGTGAACAACGCCATGCTTATCATATGTTGGGTTGTCATGAGTTGTAATATGATCAACTGTTTCGAAAATACCGCCCTGGTCAATCGCTACGTCTACAACTACTGAACCAGGCTTCATTGTTTTGATCATTTCTTCTGTTACAAGCTTAGGCGCTTTCGCTCCCGGAATTAGAACTGCACCAATTACCAGGTCAGCATCTTTAACAGCCTGTGCAATGTTGAATGGATTAGACATTAAAGTCTGGATGCTGTTTCCAAAGATATCATCAAGCTGGCGCAGACGCTCTGGGCTTAAGTCGATGATTGTAACTTGTGCGCCAAGTCCGATTGCCATTTTTGCTGCGTTGATTCCAACTACACCGCCGCCAATGATGGTAACTTTTCCGCGTGATACACCAGGAACACCTGCAAGAAGAATACCCATTCCGCCATTTGTCTTCTGCAGGAATTGAGCTCCAATTTGAGCAGACATGCGTCCTGCAACTTCACTCATTGGAGTAAGAAGAGGCAGTGTACGGTTAACTTCAACTGTTTCATAAGCAATAGCTGTAACGCCTTTTTCAGTTAAAGCTTTTGCAAGCTCAGGCTCTGCTGCAAGGTGAAGGTATGTGAAAAGAACCAATCCTTCACGGAAATAACCATACTCAGATGGAAGCGGTTCTTTAACCTTCATAACCATTTCAGCAGCCCATGCTTCAGCCGCAGTATCTACGATAACAGCCCCTACTTCAGTATAATCTTCATTAGTGAAACCGCTTCCAATTCCTGCGTCGATTTCTACTAATACTTTATGTCCGGACTTTACTAATGCATCAACGCTTGCTGGTGTAGCAGCAACACGATTTTCATTATTTTTAATTTCTTTAGGTACTCCAATAATCATGGAAAACTCCCCTTTCAATCTATCAATTATGATATTTACTATTGTCAGTATAATAATTTTAGTAAAGCGCTGTCATTGTTGAATTCATAAAATAAAAGAGCCTCCATTTGTGGAAATCTACAAATGAGGGCTCTTCTTTTCCATTCTCCGGACTTTAAGTTCAAGATATAAAGAAAGTTTTGTATTCGTATTCTTCAGGTCAACCTTCCCAATATCAGTTATCCTCTTTAATCGGTAATTCAGTGTATTCATATGAATATGCAGGTTTTTAGCTGTTTCATTCACATTGCTGTCATGATCAATGAAGGCTTCCAGGGTAGCGAGCAAATTGGTCCGGTGCTCAAGATCATATTTAATAATCTTCTCAATAGCAGGGTGCTCATACGGCTCCTGCCGCTTCTTTTCAAGGATGGCATCAAGATAGCGGAAAATGCCAAGCTGCTGGTAGCTGTAGACATGATGGATCTCTTCCGGAAATTGCTCTTTAAGGCGCAGTACCTGCAATGCCTCCTGATAGCTTTTTTCCACTTTTTCAAAGTGCTGATAAGCAGTTCCTGTTGCCCCGCTAATATGATCAATGCTAAATCGCGTGTTCATTTCATCAATGAAAAACTGGATGAATTCGATGAAAGGATTTTCAGCTTGAGCAGATTCAGGCGGTGCAGCCAGAATGACAAATTCATTCGCCATCGCGGCATGAAAGGTTATCTGAACCTTTTGGCTTGTCGTAATCAGGTAGATGATCTTTTGTTCTATTTTAGAGGTCACTTCTTCTTTAAACCTAAAGACCAGCACAGCAAACGGTGATGGCGGTTTTATACTTAAATCCTCAAATTTGTCTGAGATTTCATCATGGCTATGGAAATGGCCGGTTAACAGCTCCCAGAAAAAATCCCGGTAGCCCTCAGCTCTTTTTTTCTTTTGCGCATTTAGTTTTAGCATTTCCGTCCTTGCTGACTGTGCGGCCAGTTTCAGCAGATTCAGCTTGCTTTCTGTTAAGGCGGCTTCTTCTTCGACGACCCAGATGTAGCCCAGTACCTCATTATGATTGCGTATAGAAATGGCTACCCGATTTCCCAGTCCTATCTCCTTTATTTCAGGAATTCTAAGCGGTTCCCCGCTTTGCATCAGCTGTGGTATCACACGATCCTTCCATAAACGATTAATAACCTTTTCGGGAACCTTTCTGCTGATAATTGTAGCTATTCGAGCGGTATCTGTCTGATCATCATGTGTACTGTATGCCAGCAGGCGATGATTTACATCTTCTATAGTAACAGGGCATTCCAGGACATCGCGGATCTTATCTACTAATTCCTCCAGATCACTAAATGCCCTCTTAAACGGATCCTTTTCCATTTTATTATCACCCAATCGTAAAACTTCTTTAAATTTCACTTTTTCTATCCTATTATATTATACCTCAATCCTGCCCTGTACTCTACCAGGGCCATCATGCCATTCGACAATATTCGGGGGGTGCCTGTCACAAAACTTTTATAAAATTGCTAATAGTTTTACTTTTTTATTTAACTTGAAGTTATATTCAGATAATTTTACAATAGGACATGTTCACAAAAAAATCATATTTTAATAGGTTTAATGGCAAAACTTGAAAGCGTTAACATCTGGGAGGCGATGATTTATGCTAGAAACGCTTAATAAAATTAACGGAGTGCTCTGGGGCACACCGAGCTTAATTTTGCTTTTTGGTACGGGTGTTCTTTTAACATTCATGCTGAAAGGCCTTCAATTCAGAAGGCTGATATATGCATTCAAATTAGGTTTTACAAAAGAAGGACAGGCTTCATCCAATGCTGAAGGAGATGTCAGTAACTTCAAGGCTCTTATGACAGCTCTTGCAGCTACCATTGGTAATGGTAATATCGCTGGTGTTGCCACTGCGATTACACTCGGCGGACCAGGGTCAATCTTCTGGATGTGGATTGTTGGTTTGCTTGGAATGGCAACCAAATATGCCGAAGCATTACTGGCAATGAAATACCGTGTAAAAAATGCAAATGGTGAGTATTCCAGCGGACCGATGTATTATGTGGAGCGTGGTCTTGGCAAGAAGTTTAAATGGCTTGCAGTGGCATTTGCCGTCTTTGGCGCTTTTGCAGCACTGGGCATTGGAAACAGTGTTCAATCAAATACAATAGCCTCTGTAATGGATACTTCTTTTGGAGTTAATAATTGGATAACAGGTGTTATCCTTGCTGTACTCGCTGCTTTAATTATCTTCGGCGGTATTCAGCGCATCAGTACTGTTGCAGGATTCTTTGTTCCAGTTATGGCCGTTCTTTATATCGGAGGGGCATTACTTATACTGGCTGTAAACTATGATCAAATCATACCCGGTTTCCAGACAATCTTCTATTATGCCTTCAACCCGGTAGCAGCAACCGGAGGTTTTGTCGGAGTTGTCGTATCTGAAGCAATCAAGAATGGTGTTTCACGGGGTATTTTCTCGAATGAAGCCGGACTTGGTACCGCAGCGCTTATCGCAGGAAACGCAAAGACTGACCATCCTGTAAAACAGGCACTTGTTGCAATGACTGGTACATTTATTGTTACAATCGTGGTTTGTACGATGACTGGTCTGGTTCTTATCATGACTGGTTTCTGGGACACAACTGGCGGATTGATCTCAGGTGTGGCCCATGATGGCAGCCTTGACGGCGGGGCACTAACTAGTGCAGCCTTTTCTCATGTTCTTGGAGTTGCAGGAGAGTACATTGTTGCTTTCTCTGTTATCTTCTTCGGGTTTTCAACCATTGTCGGCTGGTATGTATATGGTGAAAAATGCTTTGAATACCTTGTTGGCACAAAAGGAATAATGGGATACCGTGCCATTTACATCTTTGCGACTGGCATCGGTGCGGTTGCTAACTTAACAACTGTTTGGGCTTTCGCAGACATGGCAAATGCATTAATGATGATCCCTAACTTGGTTGCATTAATACTTTTAAGCAAAGTGGTTGTTAAAGATACTAATGAATTCTTTGAAAATCACTATAAAGCAGCAAATAGACAGCTTAAGAAAGCTGGCTGATAAAAACGAAAGGCGCCCGCTTATTGGCTTATAACCTCGAGCCGATGCGCCTGGAGCTGGACATATTGTTAAAAAACACAGGTCTATGGATCTGTGTTTTTTTGTTCAGACTGCATCCCTATAACGGAAATAACGGCAGTTCATTTCTCTCGTGAATATAGACAAATATCCGATAATGATATAGAAAATCGCCAGTTATTACTCCTTCTTCTTCAAAAGAATAAGCATCTAAAAATGCTTCTATCCGGTCTTTATCCTCTCCATCCCATACCCCGGTCATCCAGACTTTATAGGCAAGACTGCTGCTTAAACCTGCATATCCGCTTTCCTCAAAAAGCTCCTCGATTTGCTCCCTTTCCATCTGTCCACCTCCCCCGTTTGTTATCCATCCTTATCTGTTTTTATCTTACTTATACACTTTTGGGACAAGGCAAATATACAATTTTAGCACCATATGAGGTGAACTTGTCTATACTATATCGAAGTCTATTTTAAATATGCAGGAATGCTTATTAATCAAATAAGGGAGGGATAACTTTGGAATTGAACGAGTTATTTCATTTAGGCAATAAAACAGCCATTGTCACTGGAGGCGGACGCGGACTCGGAGAGCAAATGGCAAATGCACTTGGGGAAGCAGGAGCAAATGTGGTTGTCTGCTCACGCAGATTTGAAGCATGTGATCATGTCAGAAAAAACCTGGAAGCAAAGGGTGTTAAAGCTCTGGCTATCGAATGTGACATCACTAATGAAGAAGACATTCAAAAAGTCATTCAAAAGACTTTGGAGACATTTGGAACAATCGATATCCTCATTAATAATAGCGGCACATCCTGGGTTGCTCCTATTCTCGATCTGCCTGCTGATAAATGGGACAAAGTCATGAATGTGAATTTGAAAGGGCTGTTTTTATTTTCACAGGCTGCCGCAAAAGTGATGACGAAACAGGGAAGCGGCAAAATCATTAATATTTCTTCCGTAACTGGAATGAGGGGTACTCACTCAGCTTTTCTTGATGCAGTGGCCTACAGTACAAGTAAAGGTGCAGTTATCTCACTTACAAAGGATATGGCTGTAAAGCTGGCACCTGCCGGCATTCAAGTAAACGCTATCGCTCCAGGCTTCTTTCCTACCAAGATTACAAAGGTCCTTGAAAAATCGAGTTCAGTTATTCACAAAATGATTCCTGCTGGAAGATTTGGAAATGAACATGATTTAAAAGGAGCGGCTGTCTTTCTATCATCTAAAGCGTCTGATTACATGACGGGACAGGTATTAGTCGTAGATGGAGGAATGACGGTATCCCTCTAAGCATCACAAGGCTAACTTCATAGAAAGGAGAAAGTTTATGTCCATTAACCATACGGAAGCTATATTGCAGGCAATAAAAAAGTTAGGGACAAAAGTGGAAAGAGATCTGAATGAATCTATACAGAACTCTATTAACAAAGAAGATATTTTCAAGAACTTAGTCACCCGTTCTGAGGTGACCGCAGCAAGCATGAAAAAACTGCGGGACGCCATTGAGACACTATCCGTCCCTCTTAATTTCCCTACCAAGACTGACGTGGCAAACGCAGCTAAACTAACTGTGCAGGCTGAAGAAAAAATGGATCAGATTGACGAAAAGGTCATCGCTTTGGCCAGATCAATTGAGGAAATAAGAAAAGCACTTGACAGCCCTGCTGAAAGCGCGGAAAAATAAATGACACAGAATACACCCTCCAGAAAACTGCTCGGATTCTTTAATACTCTTTCTCAGCCCGATCCGGAGATAAATATAACTCCAAGAACGGCAGTCTGGAAAAAAAATAAGGCAACGCTCTGGAACTATGCCCCTTCCAGCAAAAAATACAGTATTCCCATTTTCCTTGTGTATTCACTTGTCAATCAGCCCTTTATTTTGGATCTGGGACCGCAGAATAGTTTAATCGAAGCTTTGGTTAACAGCGGGTATGATGTCTACTTGCTGGATTTCGGAATTCCGGGCTATGAGGATAAAGACATTACGATGGAAGATTATATTACTGAATACATTCAAAAGGGGATAAAAAGAGCTTTATATCACGCCGGAGCCGAGGAAATAACGGTCATGGGCTTTTGCCTTGGCGGCACCTTTGCAGCCATTTATGCAGCCATTGCGGATGAACCGGTTAAAAACTTAGTATTGTCTGTCGCACCGGTTGATTTCAGCATTATCCCCGTTTTTGATAAATGGGCACATGAGCTCCGAAATGGAGAAGGCAGTCTGGATACCACTTTTGATGCATGGGGACTTATTCCCGCATCTGCCATTAAATATGGTATGCGCATATTTACCTCTCCTCTCTATTACTCTCCGTATTTATCGCTGCTGGCAAGGGCCGACGATGAAGCATATACAACCCGCTGGAAGCGATTTAACCATTGGACAAATGGCCATATCCCATTTGCCGGGGCTGCAATGAAGCAAATCCATCAGGACCTTTTAAAAGACAATAAACTTGTGAACGGTACATTAACAATCGGAGAAAAGAAAGCCGTCCTCAGTAATATTAAAGCTAATTTGCTCGCTGTCGCTTCAGATAATGACCGGCTTGTTCCAAAAGAACAGGTTCTTCCGGTCTTGGACCTCGTGTCAAGCGCTGATAAAACTTTTCACCTGCTTCAGGGCGGGCATGCCACTCTTACTTCAGAGGGAAAAGTTCCTGGTTATTTGGATGAATGGCTGTCAGGACGATCAGGTCGATTATAACAGTTAATTCCCCTGCCACTGCAGGGGATTCGACATTTAAAGGAGGAGGTAACTTGATGACTTTATGCAGTTATCCAAAAATGTATATGAATGACTATACCATCAGTGCTTATTTGGGGTTTGCTTCATTTGTATTTAGAGACTTATTTCCTGCTTAGTACTAGGACCATGCATTTACTGCATGGTTTTTTTATTTGTGTTAACTCATGCAAAGCTGCAAATAATAAGCAAATGAACAAAATGCACTAACAGGTAGCTTCAAGCGGGCACCTGCACAAGGACAGAGCAGAAGGAGACTAACTATGGACTTGAAGATTTTCAAGGCAATCAGCCGTTTATCCGGACGTATGGCATTCATCGACTTTTTGATGATTCTTATATCAAATAAGGCAAGATATTTATTTTTATTTGTTCTGGCAGGTATGTGGCTGGCCAGGGGAGCTTCCCGAACATCCGCAAAAAAAGCGGCTGCCGCTTCCCTGATTGCTATCTTTGTAAATAAAGTAATAAAAATTTGTTATTTTAGGCCACGTCCATTTATTAAAACCAAGGTTGGCCTATTGATCCCGGCCAAAAGAGATTCAAGTTTTCCAAGCAAGCATACAGTAGTGTCGTTTGCTGCTTCTATCGTTATTTTTTACGGCAACCGATTTATAGGGCGCATTCTGCTGTGGGTTTCAGGGCTCACAGGCTTCTCCCGCATATGGGCTGGCCACCACTACCCTTCTGATGTTATCGGCGGTGCTCTTATTGGCGCAACAATAGGCTGGATGACAGAAAAATGTTCAATGGAAAAATCAAAAGCAGAACATTAGAATAAAAAAAATGTAAAAACCACACTTTCTTTGGCGAAAGAAAACTTGTTTTGTCAGTCTGGAAGGACTTCATGCTATTCCGGCAGAATTCTTTGTAAAAACGGGAGGGGATCAGTATGAATACGAGTGCTGCAGCCAAATTATTAGGTGTTTCACCTAGCACTATTCAGCGATGGGTTAAACAACTGGAACTCCGGACGGAACGAAATGAATTGGGCCATTACTTATTTACAGAAGAAGACATTAGCCTGCTAAAACAGGTGCAGGACCAGCTTAATCAGGGGATAATATTGCAGGACGTTACTGTAAATGGAAAAAAGACGAGAAAGGGTACGGTCAATGGAGAAACAGCTGCCGCACCAGCAATGGAGAAAATATATTTAAAAATAAGTGAGCTTGAGAAGCGGCTGAACGGAAAAGCAGATGATGTGGTGTCATACCAGCTGCTGCAGCATCGCAGTGAAATAGAGGAATTGCAGAAGGAAAATGCACGTCTGCTGAAAAGAATTGAGGTTCTTGAAGCGAGGACAGCTGTTAAAAATCGAGACATCCCTGCTGACACTCTTTTGGTTTTTGATCAGGAGAAGCCAAGGAAGAAATTAAAAAAGAGAAACATTTTCACTATGCTGTTCGGATTTTAGTAAGGATAAAAGCGTATCTACGCTTTTATCCTTACTAATCATCCCAGCTGAACCTCTGCTCACGAAAAGGGTCTCCATAGTTGTGATAGCCGTTATTCTCCCAAAATCCAGGCTTGTCGGTTTTAGAGAACTCAATGCCTCTAATCCACTTTGCACTTTTCCAAAAATACAGATGCGGAATCACGGCCCGCAGCGGAAATCCATGCTCGGGAGTAAGAGGCTCACCATTATGAGTATGTGCAAGAAGACTGGTGCTTTTTAAAAAATCCTTAATCGGGAGGTTTGTGGTCCATCCTTCTTCCGCGTGAAGAATTACAAAGCGGGCTGTTTCTTTTACACCTGCCCGCCTGCCAATCTCTGCGGCAGAGACTCCTTCCCAGACATTATCAAGCTTTGACCAGCCCGTCACACAGTGGATATCATTTTTGTACAGAGTCTGAGGCAGGTTCATTACCTCTTCATGCGATAAGGATAATTCCTTTTCCACTTCTCCAAATATGTTCAGATTCCAATCCTTCATATCCTTGTAGTATGGAACATTCCCATAATGCAATACAGGAAAGGCAGTGGTCACGTTTTGATTTGGCGGTACCCGGCCAGAGATCTGTTTTCTGATTTTTCCAAAATACATAATAACCACCTCCGTTTCTTTTTCTTTATCTTATCCTACCCTACTTTACAGGCTGATACCAATGAGAAAGCAGCCCCCATCCTGGAAGCTGCTCTCGATTATAAAATCATTGCCGCCAGCCATCCAAACAGGATGAGCGGAATATTATAATGCAGAAATGTCGGCACACACGTATCCCAGATATGATTATGCTGTCCATCTGCATTCAAGCCTGCTGTCGGTCCCAATGTACTGTCTGAAGCGGGAGAGCCTGCATCTCCAAGAGCTGCGGCTGTTCCAACTAAAGCAATCGTTGCCATTGGGCTAAAGCCGACCTCCAGTGAAAGGGGCACAAATATGGTTGCAATAATCGGGATTGTTGAGAATGAGGAACCAATGCCCATTGTAACCAGTAATCCGACTAGAAGCATTAGCAATGCTGCAAGTGATTTATTATTGCCAATTACTTCTGCAGCCTGTTCAACAAGACTTTCAACATCGCCCGTTTCTTTTAATACATCAGCAAATCCGAATGCAGCCAGCATAACAAATCCAATGAATGCCATCATCTTCATACCCTCAGTTAAAAGCTGATCTGCCTCGTTCCATTTAATTGCACCGCTGATATAAATAACTAAAATACCTGTCAGGGCTCCGAAGATCATCGAATCAAGCTGCAGCTGGACTATGAGAGCTGCTGCAATCCCAATGAGTGAAAAAATGATGCCCTTTTTTGAGTAATTGCCTTTTTCCGTTTCAATTAATTCTGAGGGGCGATAATTCCTCTTTTTACGGTAAACAAACAATGCAACTATTAAGCCAGCCGCCATGCCGGCTACAGGAATAAGCATAGCCTTTGGAATATCAGCCATTTCCACTGCCAGCCCGCTGTTCTCCATATTTTCTGCGAGTATTCCCTGAAATATTTGACCAAAGCCTGCAGGAAGCAAAATATACGGAGCGGTCAAACCAAATGTCAGTACAGACGCGATCAGACGCCGGTCTATTTGAAGCTCATTCATAACCTTTAATAATGGAGGAATCAAAATAGGGATAAACGCGATATGAATAGGAATTAAATTTTGAGAAAAAATGGACATTAATAAAATAGAAAAAACAATGAGTGCCTTTGATAATGATTTCCCTCTGGGCTCCCCGTCTTTCCCGACCTTGTCCAGGACCCATTCCACTAATAGATTCGGAAGTCCAGTTGCGGAAATGGCTAAGGCAAAGCCGCCCAATAGCGCATAACTCAATGCAACTTCTGCACTGCCTCCAAGCCCATTTGAAAAAACTTCAATTGTCTTATCTATACTTAATCCGCCTGCGAGCCCGCCTGCCAATGCACCTGCCACAAGAGCAAGAACCACATTGACGCGCAGAAGGCTTAGAACAAGCATGATCAACACTGCAAGTATAACTGCATTCATGATGTAACCCTCTTTCTATGCGTATGTTTCCATTTACTTTAATCTGCTAAATTGGTAGAGAACTAAAACACATGTATTAAACTATCATATCTCCCCTTTTTATGTCAATGATTTTAGGCAGATTCAGAAATGGGGGTTTAGGCCAGGATAGCTGTTAGGTTAGAATTTCATGTAATTTACCGGTAAATTGCATTTCCGCACCTTATGTTAATTATGGATAAAAATCCGCATAAAAAAACTCCGGATTTCTCCAGAGTTTTGAATTCATCTTTATTACACTTCAAACCTTTCAACCAATAGCGCCAATGTACGAACCATAACGCCTGTCGCACCATCTGGTCCAAGATCATGGCTTTTTGATGTCGTGGCTGTACCTGCAATATCGAGATGCACCCATGGTGTGTCTTCGGCAAATTCACCGACAAACCCTCCGCCCATGATCGCATGACCCGCACGTCCTGGTGAATTGTTCAGATCTGCCATTTTGCTGCTTCTGATTCTTTCTTTATCTTTTTCAAAAAGAGGCAGACGCCAGATAGGTTCGCCAGCTTCATAGGACGCTTCCAGCACCTGTTCAAACCATTCTTCATTATTCGTTAATGCACCTGTTGTTTCTTCACCCAGCGCCACAATCACACCGCCAGTCAGGGTTGCAACATCCACCAGGTAATCCGCTCCATGATGCTTCGCATATGTTATTGCATCAGCAAGTGCCAGACGTCCTTCTGCATCTGTGTTAAGGACTTCAATGGTTTTTCCGCTCATAGAGGTAATGACATCATCGGGCTTAAACGCAGTTCCGCTCACCATATTATCTGTAGAAGGAATGACGGCGACAACATTCTGTTCAGGCTTCAATTCTCCGATGACTTCCATTGCCCCAAGTACGGCCGCTGCACCGCCCATATCGGTTTTCATGCCCACAATGCCGTCCTTCGGCTTTATGGAATAGCCCCCTGTATCGAACGTGATTCCTTTGCCGACAAGGCCGATAACATCCTTCCATTCTTCCTTGCCCTGATATTTTAAAACAATCATCTTAGGAGGCTCTGCCGATCCCTGATTTACCGCCAAAAGAGCACCCATGCCAAGCTTAAGCATGTCTTCTTTTTCGAGGATTTCCACTTCAAATCCATATCTCCACGCCAATTCAGATGAGTAATTTGCCAAATCGGTGGCAGTCAGCATATTGCCTGGCAGATTGACCAATGTTCGGGCTGAATTCGTTCCTTTCCCGTGTGCATATCCAACCGTAAGAGAAGCCTTCACATCTTCCTCATCTGCCGCTTCGCAATAAACGGCAATATTCTCAATTTCTTTTTCCGGTTCATTTGATTTCTGTTTGTAATCTTCAAACTTATAGGTGGAAAGGGCAAAAGCCTCGCTTAGGGCATGGGCTGCATCCAGTGCTTCTACATTTCCCCCAATAAAAGTATCAAGACAAACACCGGCATTTTGAAGCTTGGACGATTTCACTTCCTTGAATGCCTTTCCAAACGCTTCACGTAACCCTTCAAAGCTAAATTCTTTTTCTTTCCCAAGACCTATTGTAATCAATCGTTTGGCCCCAATTTTTCCAAATGTATGTATTTTTGCAATGGCCTTTTTCTTGGCGGATATATCGCCGCTCTTCACAAGCTCTGTCAGATGGCCTTGAAACTGTTCATCTGCACGGGCAAGTATTCCTTCAAATCTGGCTGACTTATCAAAAACACCAACAATCAGGCATTCCTGTTCTGCTGTAACGTCAATTTCTCTTTTAACCGAAAACATACTGGCACCCCCACATAATCTACTGTTCACTTTATTATATCGAAAATACTGAATTATTTCGACTATCTAAGTGCTTCATGAATCTTCCAGATACAATACCAGCTGAGGCAATTTAGGAAGACTGCCGACCTTTTCAAATGGAAGCCTTTCGATATCTTCAGGAAATATGGAGAGGCATTCTTCAATAAACCCATACACATGCTCAAGATCCAGTCCCCAATGTCTGGGCCGGTATGCCTGCAAATATTCATGTGCAGCCTGCATCATCAGCCTCGCACCTTTGACATTGCCATATTCATAATGATAAATGCTGACGCTCATCTGGAGCAGGCCTTTAAAAAACAAATTGCCTTTATCAGTCATCCACATTTCTTCAAGAAGATCATGACAGGTATAGTAATCACCTTCATTGAAACTGACAAAGAATTCGTAGTATTCAAGAGGGTAATCTTCCATGAAATCACTCCATCTTCGGACTTGTTTGTACTGATCATTTTAACAAAAAGAAAAGGTATTAAATATATTCTTTCATAATTGGGTAAGAAAATAGAAACAGAAAGGAGAAGGTTATGGATCCTCTATTGTTTGCCGCTTTTACTTCTGGATATATCCTGCTATTTATTTGGGCCATTTTCACTGTAAAGAACAGCGGACCTGTTAGTGCTGCCTTCCTGCTGCCTGTAATTCTCGGTTTGATTTACGATAATGGGATTCTTGCTGCTGGGCATTTAATCGGGGCGGGAAGCACTCTTAAGCTACTGAATTATGCCCGATTCTGGATTCACGCTCTATTTACGCCTCTTCTTGTTCTATATTCCTGGCATACTTTAAAACAAGCTGATATTGATTGGGCAAAAACAGGCAAACTAAAATGGGCTGCATCCCTGCTTACTGCCGGATTAATTGTTCTGGAGCTTATTACCGAAGTTTTCAGTCTTGTACTGAAAGAGAAATGGGAATATGGGGCTCTAAGCTATTTAAACGCCGAAGCGCAGAGCGGCCCTCCGATAATGGTACTGATCGTTTCCGCTGTATTGCTGGCTGCATCTATAGTGTTTTGGCGCAAGCAGGGGTGGGTCTGGTTTTTTGCAGGGGCCGTCTTGATGATTATCGGAAGCGCCATAGATTTTCCCATTGAAAGTGCCGCGGCCGTGAATGCCTTTGAATGGATTCTGTTGCTTTCACTGACAGCAACAGCGTATTATCAAAAAAAGCGTTATTTAACAGAAACTTAAAACAGCTCCTCTTGCAGGAAGGATCAATCTATTGGAGAATATTAGTTAGTATAACTTTACGCAGCTCTTATTGTGCTAAGTACAAGGCCAGATAGATTTTGTACACAGGATGCTGAATTGGGATGGGTTGTGTCCGAAAACCAGCTCTACTTCGCACTATGAAAGCAAAAAAAAGCAAATGCAGAGTATCATACAACTCAAAGGTGGTCTCACATGGAATTAATGACAAATTTCCCTCTATGGTCTGCTTTGGCAGCCATCTTCTTTGCCCAATTTGTAAAAGTGCCCATTCAATTTATTGCCACCCGAAGAGTGGATTGGTCCCTTTTAACAAGTACAGGCGGAATGCCCAGTTCACATTCCGCTGCAGTAACTGCCCTTTCAACCGGGGTGGCACTTGAAACCGGTATGGATTCCGCTGTTTTTGCTGTTTCTGCCGTTTTTGCCATTATAACGATGTTTGATGCTACCGGGGTGCGGCGTCAAGCAGGGGAACAGGCGATAGTATTAAACCAGCTTGTTGCCGACTTCAATAAATTTGTTGAAGAAGCAAAGACATGGCAGAAAAAAGCTGGCCAGGAAAAACAGAAAGAATTGAAGGAGCTGCTGGGCCATAAACCGATAGAAGTCCTTTTTGGCGGTCTGACGGGAATCCTATTAACTTTGGGGCTTCATTATTTATTTTCCTAAAGGTTGTGATATGAATGAAAATCCTTTCCTTATGCCCAAGCAATACGGAATTGGTGGAATACTTGGGATTGACTGATATGTTAGCGGGTGTGGACGATTATTCTGATTGGCCGGAGCAAATTTTCAAATTGCCCAGGCTGGGTCCTGACTTGTCTATTAATATGGATAAAGTGGAGGAATTGAAACCGGACCTTGTGCTTGCTTCCCTAAGCGTACCCGGCATGGAAAAGAATGTAACAGAGCTTAAAAAAAGGCAAATTCCCCATATTGTCTTAAATCCCCAAAGTCTCACAGATATTGCAAATGACCTGGTTTTTACAGCTGAAAAAATCGGGAGGCCTGAGAGAGGAATTTTGGCCGCTAAACAGTTTACCGAGAAAATAGAGGAGCTGAAGGCCATCTCTAGCAGGATTGAGAAAAAACCAAGCCTATATTGGGAATGGTGGCCAAAACCTGTATTTACACCAGGCAAGGTCAATTGGCTGACGGAAATCAGTGAGATAGCCGGGGGACGGAATTTATTTGCTGATGTAGAACTTGCCAGTGTACAGACTGATTGGGAGGATGTCCTGAATCGGCAGCCGGATTATATTTGTCTCGCCTGGGTAGGTGTCAGAAGAGAAAAGGTAAATCCGGAAATTGTCTTGAAACGCCCAGGCTGGAGTGAAATGGAAGCAGTAAAACAGAACAAAATCCTGGTTCTGGAAGAAGAACTGTATTGCAGGCCTTCGCCGCGGCTGATTGAAGGGGCTGTAAAATTAGCAGAAAAGATTCATCGCCAGACATTTTCTATTTGATAATACAAAAAGGCAAATCCGCTCATACATCGGATTTGCCTGTATCTACTGGTTATTTTTTCTCGGATTTAATATATTGCTGTCTGAAGACCTGCATGGCTTCATTTTCATTCAGTAACCTTAAATCTTCTTCCGTCAGGGTACCGTCGCCCATTTCAACGATATAAACATCGAGCGTTCTCTTTCCCCAATTATTATAAACATCATCAACAGTTTCATAATAGAGATCTAATTTATTCCCCTTAATGGCACCGCCTTTATCTGCCACAACACCGTACCCATAATCAGGAATAAACAGGATTGTTCCAATTGGAAAAACATTTAAATCTGCTGCGACTGTAGAATATAAATCTCTCTTTACTTTAACACCTGAGTATGTAATGCCAAAGGACGGATGATCTGGATTTTTGCCTGTCGACTCATAAAAAGCGGTATATCCGGTAGCAATTACTTGTCTTTTTTGATATTGCGACCAGTCAATTGAATCCTCCAATGTCGGAGTCTGTTCAATTGCCACAGCTTCACTCGCAGAAATCTTCGTTTCCAGGCTCACGGCCTGCTTCAAAACCTTAAATGCTACGCCAACCGATTTTAATGTATGTTCAAATTTTGAATTTCCATCTTCAGCAGATTGTTCAGCATTTTGCTGCAGCTGAACAATTGATCTTGCTTCCACTCCGGAAATCGAATGGAAAGTTGTCAATAATGCACCTATAAATAAGGCAGACATTACTGTACGTTTCATCCATTTTGTAAATTTGTTCATCTTTTACACTCCTCCCAAAGTTAGTCATTTCCCTTATTCAGGGGAAATATTCATAACTTATGGAAGAGACGTCCTTCCAGCAGCCGTTTTCAGAAGGAATAAAGCCAGTAATGCCATAGGCTTGGCCAATTTGACCACACTAATCAAAAAAATAAAAAATCCCTGCATCCAGCAGAGATTTCATCACCCATTTAAAACATCCGATATCCTTTTTTACGGAGCAGTTTAATCGTAATTCCGGCAACAATGGCGCCTGCCATTCCGCTGCTGAGTATAAGTATGTCAGCCAGAGCGAGGCTCGACAATTCAATACCAAGACTGGAAAATGATTCCCCCGGTTTTTGAAAATACTCAATGAAACGAACTTTATCGATGATAAAGATGGCAATAACCGGATAAATAATAGCCATAATCCAAGACATTCTTAAGAGCATATTTAAAATAAAACCTATCCCAAAAAAAAGCACAAAAAACAGAAGCATGGAAATAGGCAAAACGAAAATCGTCATCTGCATGAACTTGTTTCCTCCCTTAGCACATCAATAATTAGTGTACTTTAATGTGGATTGGGGAGTCAACAAGAAAAGCAGTTAGCGCCTTGTCCTCGAGGAGGCAGGCGCTGGAGCTAAACAATTATCTAACTTCACAATTTATAGACTTGCTTTAAAAAGAAAAACTTCGCATCTCGCGAAGTTTTAAAGTTTATTCCTTTTTCTTGCCTGTTCCGCCGCAGCAGCTGCAGGTTTCAGATCCGCCTAATAGTAGTTGAAAATACCCTTTGCCTGAACAATACATACACTCTTTGTTTTCATATTTCTTAGCTGTCATTTCATTCATCTCCTTTTGATTTTTGTAACTGAATTTTCTGATAATATATCAAGGATCTGAATAAATGAAAAGCTCCGTATTTCATGAAAAACTATCATTGGAAACGCATACAAGCAATATATACTTCTGTTTTCTCGCTCTATCTCTAAATTTCAGAAAATTATAAAAATAATTTATATGCAGTGTAACCGAAAGTATCCCCGGGATTAATTCCGTCAATTAATGTTTTTATAGACGAATCCGAAGAATCCAATATGTATTTTAGAATAACTGATGCATTCGGGTCATCTGCAAGCTCTTTGGGTTTTCGAAACTGTACATCGAAAAGCTCACTTTCCTGAACCTTTAATGATTGTTCAGGCTCAGCTTCAAGCAAAAACAAGATCATATTATCACTGACTTCCCCTTTTATAACACCTGTGCGCAGCCCAAGCATGCCTTTCACTGTACATTTTATTCCCGTTTCCTCTTCTACCTCCCGGACTGCAGCTTCATCAGCAGTTTCGCCCGGTTCTACAAACCCAGCCGGCAGAGACCATTTACCTTTAAGGCCACCATATTTCTTTTTAACTACAAGCCAGTTGCCTTCAGGAGAAATTACGAGCCCGGAAACCGCAAGCCACACTTTTCCCCTTTTATGTTCGACTCCCATTCAAATCCCCCCTTTTACATAATTCTATCACGAAAAATCCCCATTAAAAAAAGGGACAGACTTTAGAGTCCGTCCCCTTATATAAATAATTGCTGACTGATTAAAGAACGTTGAATTTACCTTTTTTCAATACAAGAGAAGGTCCGCCAACCATGTAAAGAGCACGGTTATCGATCATCTTCTTCATGAATGAAGCTTTAGTTCCAACCATTTTCTTTCCAAATGCCACACCGATTGCATCGTGTTCACCAAGAGAACAAACAGTACCTTTAATATCCGGTGTAAACGTTTCAAGGTCAGTTTTATTGCGGATTAAAGCAGTAATGTTTCTTGCACATACTTCACCCTGCTGCATAGCAATTTGGGCAGTAGGAGGGTATGGACGGTTGATTTCTTCATTGATAATTAATGAGCAGTCTCCGATGATAAACATATTATCATGGCCAGGAGCGCGCAAGTCAGGCTGAACTTTTACACGGCCGCGCATTGCTTCGATGCCGGAATTTTCAATAATAGAATTTCCGCGTACACCTGCAGCCCAGACAACTGTTGCAGCTTTGATTTCTTCTACTTCATCTTCACCCTTGCCAACGATGATTCCTTCAGGAGTAGCTTCTTTAATAGCCGTTCCGATCATAAATTGAACGCCTTTTTTCTCCAAGTGGGATACAGCGTAATTAACAAGCTCAGGATCAAAGCCTGGAAGAACCATTGGAGCTGCTTCCACGCAAATGATTTTCACTTTATGATAATCCACATCATATTCTTTGCAAAGCTCAGGTACACGGTTAGCCAATTCACCAAGGAATTCAATGCCAGTGAAGCCTGCACCGCCGACAACAATTGTCAGGCGCTCGTCTTTCTTCTCGGCTTCTGTATTATAAGTGGCAAATTGATATTCGATATGCTCGCGGATCTGACGGGCAGCATTTACATTGACAATTGAAAATGCATGTTCCTTAAGTCCTTTAATACCGAATGTTTCCGGTTCGGCACCAAGAGCAACAACCAGATAATCATACTCAATTTCGCCGTTTTCCAAAATGACTTTCTTTTCTTCAGCTTTAATTTCAAGAGCAGTGCCCTGAACGAATTCAACTTTGTTGCGGTCAATAACATCTTTTATATCATAGCGTACACGATCATGATGAAGTGTTCCGGCAGATGCCTCGTGCAGCCATGTTGTTTCATAATGGTAGTCATTCTTGTTCACTAAAACGATTTCCGCTTCGTTTGTTCCTACAGATTTCTGCAGACGGGTTGCAACCATCAAACCGCCGTAGCCCCCACCGAGGATTACAATCTTTGGCTTTCTCAAGTGTATCACTTCCACCTTTTTTAAGTATTTTCTAATGTTTTCTTATCTTCCTCTGCTTTATATTTTTTATAGCAAAAAACATAAAAAAACTTTGTGATTTTATTCACGAACTAATTCAAAAAAACACAAAAAAATTGTCATAAAATATTAACATTATTCCTCCATTAATCTTATGCTACTTCATATACTTTTTCAACCCTAAAAAAATAGACGAAAAACTTAAAAATTTTAGGAAAAATTTAAAAAATATTCGTGTTTCTATTTCATGTGTCCTCTTGAAGTCTTCCGATTATTCATAATATTTACCTCTATTCGTGAGGTTTCAAACGATATATGTTAAAATAAAGAATGGAATTTTTAATACATACGTGGGGGGATATTGCATGAAAGAAGATCAAAAAGTGTATGACATAACCATCATTGGCGGGGGGCCAACTGGTTTATTCACTGCTTTTTACGGGGGCATGAGACAAGCATCAGTAAAAATTATTGAAAGCTTGCCTCAGCTTGGGGGACAGTTATCTGCTCTTTATCCTGAAAAATACATATACGATGTTGCCGGATTCCCGAAAGTCCGCGCCCAAGAATTGATTGATAATCTTAAGGAACAAATGGCTAAATTCGAGCCCACTGTATCACTTGAGCAATCTGTTGAAAAACTTGAAAAGCAGGCTGATGGAACATTCAAGCTTACAACCAATAAAGAAGTGCATTATTCAAAAACCATTATTATCACTGCCGGCAATGGCGCGTTCCAGCCTCGCCGTCTTGAACTTGATAGCGCCGTGCAGTACGAAGGCAAGAACCTTCATTACTTTATTGATGATTTAAATCAATTTGCCGGCAAAAAAGTAGTTGTGTTCGGCGGAGGGGACTCTGCTGTGGACTGGGCATTAATGCTTGAGCCTATCGCTGAGAAAGTCACGATTATTCATCGCCGAGATAAATTCCGTGCGCATGAGCACAGTGTAGAAAATCTGCAGAACTCTAAAGTTGAAATTAAAACACCTTATATTCCTGCTGAGCTTATTGGTGACAGTGAAGGAATTAGCCAAGTCGTACTTGAAGGTGTGGCTTCAAAGGAGAAAGAAGTTTTTGATGTTGATGCTGTCATCGTTAACTACGGATTCGTTTCCTCCCTTGGCCCAATTAAGGAATGGGGTCTTGATATCGAAAAGAACTCCATCGTGGTTAACTCCAGAATGGAAACAAATATCGAAGGCATTTATGCGGCCGGCGATATCTGCACATACGACGGGAAGGTTAAGCTTATTGCCTGTGGTTTCGGTGAAGCGCCAACTGCCGTCAATCACGCAAAATCCTACATTGATCCAAAAGCGAAAGTGCAGCCAATGCACAGTTCTTCTTTGTTTGGGAAATAAAACATAAAAAGGACGGCCCATTTGGGACCGTCCTTTTTATGTTATTTAACACTCTTCCGGTGTACCTGTATTTGCAGCTGTGCGGAAAGAAGATCCGCAGCCGCAGTTTGCTATGGCATTGGGATTGTCGATTGTGAATCCGCCGCCCATCATGGATTGTTTATAATCAATTTTTGTGCCATTCAAGATAGGTGCGTCTTCCTTGCTGACAAGAACCTGAATTCCATAGTGTTCTGACTGGATATCCCCTTCCTCGACTTCGTGCGCAAACCCCATTCCATAGGAAAGCCCGCTGCACCCGCCTCCTTTAACGGCTACACGCAAGAACGCTTCTTCTTCCTCATTTTGCTTCATCATTTCTTTTATATGCAAAGCTGCTGCTTCTGTTATATCCACCACTTTTTCCATGTTATTCCCTCCTGTCATATAAGGATACTTCTATAAACATAGTATATACAGTAAAGTGCATGTGCTCAACTTAAGCGGCTTTTACATTTTCTAATTTTTCTGTGACACATTCTAATAATAGAGCTTTATACCCGAATACCCAAGACAATAACGGCACAATAGTCTCATTAAACATCCCCGGAGATGGCATTCTATGCAGCAATTAAAGCCTACTTATGACAACAACTGCAAATGCAGTATCTGCAAACAGAGTTTCACCACTAAAAAACTCCGCTCCAGATTTGTAAAAGCAGCTGATTTTGACAGTGATTTCTGTCCTAATTATGCTGATGCAAGCATGAACCCTCTTTTTATATCATATTAATACATGCCTGCATTGCGGATACTCAGAATCTGAAGATTTTTCTCCTTATTTCCCGCCGGAATCCCTGGAATAATTCATTCTCCAAATTGTAAAATCCTGGAATCCTCAGGATTTTTGCCAGGATAGATCCATTCATGCTGCAGTAAGCCCCTATAAACTGGCTACATATTGAGGAACTTTAAAAAGGGAGAAGCATATTATAATGGCTGGGTTACATGTCAGACTCGCCTGGCATTTCCGGATTATGCAGAATAATGATCAGGAACAGCGCTTTTTGAAACTGGCTCTAAAGAAATATTTTGAGTCTTTAATGTCAGATGATTTTAGGGGATCATCTATTTCTGAAACGAGGATTTATTATCTGATTGGGGAGCTTTCCCGAAGGACACGTCAGTCTGAACAGGCTCTTAAATATTTTTCAAAAGGAATTGAACAGCAAAGCCGCTCCACTGAGCCATAAATCATTGAAATGGCAAGAGAGCGCTGGTATGAAATGAGGCATGAACAAAAACCTGCCGCTAACTAAGGAATAAGAAAAGGAGCGAAATTTACTCGCTCCTTTTCTATATTAAAACATCGGATTTTCATCCAGGTATTGATATATATTTTCAACCAGTTCATCTGGTGTTTCTCCAGTTACCACTTCTCCGTTCACAAGTGCAAATAGAGTGCTTGCACATTTGCCGCAATACCCTAGACAGCCATATTCGATGACATCCAGATCATAATCCTTTTCCAGCTGTTCGAGCGCTTTTTGAGAGCCGCTGGCCAAATTGCTGATGCAAAATTCGATGATTGGCTTAATCACATCTTTCACCTCTCTACCCTGTTAATGCTACCTTTTTTACCCGAATTCTGCAAGAAAGTGATTCCGCTAATTTCTTTTATAAGTATGCATAATTACCACTACATGTCGTTTATTGTCAAGTTCTCTGCTGATTTGTGTTGTGATTTTGCCGCAATTTCGTTATACTTTTTATGGGTTTGAGGTTAATAATATCATTTATTTGTTTTTTCAAGATAATTAAAAACATTTATTTAGATTCGGCAACAGCAATCAGTACGGACATAAAGGGGAAATATACTATGAAAAATCTTGTGATACTTGGCGGAGGCTATGGCGGCATGAGGGCACTTGCCCGACTTTTGCCCAACCAGCTTCCCGATGATGTCTCTATTACATTAATAGATCGTGTGCCTTATCATTGTTTAAAGACTGAATATTACGCTCTTGCTGCCGGTACCATTTCTGACCAGCATGTGCGTGTATCCTTCCCTGAACATGAAAGATTGACCATTAAATACGGTGAAATAACAAAGATCAGCATTGAGGAAAACAAGGTTTATCTTCAGGGTGAAGAGCCTGTTTCATATGACGATATTATCATTGGGCTTGGATGTGAAGATAAGTACCATAACGTTCCGGGAGCTGACATTCACACATATAGCATCCAGACTATTGAAAAATCCCGCAGAACATATGAAGCTTTAAATAATCTATCACCCGGCTCTGTTGTTGGAATTGTCGGTGCAGGATTAAGCGGAGTGGAACTGGCTTCTGAATTAAATGAAAGCCGTCCGGATTTGAAAATCAAATTATTCGATAGAGGGAAGCATATACTATCTGCCTTCTCCGAAAGATTAAGCACCTATGTAGAAAGCTGGTTCTTAGAACATAATGTAGAAATTATCAACCAATCCAATATTACTAAAGTAGAAGAAAAGACCCTTTATAATCATGATGAAGCCATCCAATGTGATGCCATCGTATGGACCGCCGGCATCCAGCCGAACAAAGTGGTTCGTGATATGAATGTTGAAAAAGATCCGCAGGGACGCGTAGTTTTAACAAAACATCATAATATTCCCGGAAATGAACATGTATATGTGGTAGGGGATTGTGCGAGCCTTCCTCATGCACCAAGTGCCCAGCTTGCAGAAGGGCAGGCAGAGCAAATTGTTCAAATCCTGTTGAAACGCTGGAAAGGCGAAGAGCTTCCTGAAACATTGCCAGTTATCAAGCTTAAAGGAATTCTTGGATCACTGGGCAAAAAGCACGGTTTCGGACTGGTGGCAGAACGCCCTATCACAGGCCGAGTGGCCCGCCTGCTGAAGTCCGGAATACTTTGGATGTATAAATACCATAATGGATAAGAAAGCGGCCTTGCCTTACCGATCTTTTGCATCTTGGGAGGCACGCACTGGATAGTAATTGAAGCAATGTTATACCCGAAAAAAACGAGCATCCGAATCGATGCTCGTTTTTTTAACCCTAATTGTTTTTCGCCTATCAGTGATGTCCATTGAGTTCTGCTTTTGGCTGTTCAGCGAACAGTGCTCCGGGCAGTTGGTCTCCCTTGATGCTGCCGCGTCTCCGGGTCTTACCTGCCCTGCAACTTCCCTTCTGCTGCAACCAGCTTTGGAATACAAAAGGCCTTTTTAAACAGACTGATACCCGTACTTTTCCATTTCAGCATAGATCGTTTTTAATTTTGGATTCCCTTCACCAACAATTTCATCCTCAATCAGAACAACCGGGTAAAACATATCTTCCTCTATTACTCTTAGTGCGAATTCCTTTTTAGCCTCTTCTTCGGGTGGATTATGAATGTCAACATACACAATTTTAAAAGGCTGATTGGCAAATTTTCGGGATAGTGCTGCCTCCAGCCACTCATAAGTTTCCTTTGATGATGGCAGGTTCACACAGCTTGGACAAAGCTGTTCCGCACCATAAACTGTGATCTCAATCTCTTTTTTCACTCTTCTTTCCCCCTATGCTGAACTTGTTCTTCCCTTCATTTTACAACATTAACATTGAGCAGCGCAGTAAAAATATTCTCCTAATGAGTGGAAATTACGTTCTTGGAATAGATTTTTATGACTGATTTGATTATAATAAATGTATGGAAAGGAGTCGATTTCACATGGCAGAACAAACAACTATGACTGAACAAGTTCAGGAAGTATTAGATAAATTGCGCCCATTCCTTCTTCGCGATGGCGGGGACTGCGAATTGGTCGATGTTGAAGATGGCATCGTTAAATTGCGCCTTCTTGGTGCATGCGGCAGCTGCCCAAGCTCAACGATTACGTTGAAAGCCGGTATTGAGCGCGCTCTTTTGGAAGAAGTACCTGGTGTAGTCGAAGTAGAACAAGTATTTTAATTTTTCCTTTACAAAAAGCGATGTCTGCATGACATCGCTTTTTTTATTTGGCTCTATACGAATTGGCCGGCTTCCAGCTCAGCTGGGCTTTTTTTTAAAACCGTACAGCCACCCTGATCAATTTCCAGTGGAAGTATTTCCATGTCCGGGAGTAGCCTCTTAAGCCCTTCTGCCACTGCAGGAGCACATCCAGTCTCAGCCAGGCAGAGCACCGCCGGTCCGGCACCGCTTAAGGCAACTCCAAATGCTCCGAGCCCTGGTGCTGCTTTTTCAATAACCTCCAAATGCGGAACCATCTTCTTTCGATAAGGATGATGGAACAGGTCTCCACTCATCATCTTGCCTGCCAGGGCGAAATTCCCGCTTAGCAAGGCTGCTACCATAACATTGCCGACTGCGCCGGCCTGGACTGCTTCCCTAAAGGACCATTCTGAAGGCAGAACGCCTCTCGATTCCTTTGTAAGAAGCTCTTCTTTCGGGACCACTGCTATAACATCAAGTTCTATGCTTTTAATATTTTGAACAGATACCTCTTCCTTTGACAAGCAGCCAATAACGAGGCCTCCGAGCAGGGAGGCGCCTGCGTTATCAGGATGGCCCTCCATGCGGGAAGACAGCTCAAGCTTCTCGTACTGTGTCAGCTGGAGATCACATAGGACATCAGCTAATTCAATCCCTGCCACAATGGCTGCTGCACTTGACCCCAGTCCCCGTGTAAGAGGGATGTCACTGGAAATGCGCGCCTTACATCCTGTAAGCTCTCTTCCATACTTCTTCGCAGTATTCATAGCAACTTGAAAAATAAAATTGGATTCATCCGAAGGATAGATGCTTAGCGGCTCTGATATTGGTATCATTTCAAAATGATCAGCCTTCTCGGCTTCAAGCGTTAAATATAAATTTAAGGCAAGGCCAATCGAGTCAAAGCCTGGTCCGAGATTTGCCGTGCTGCCGGGTACTTTGATGACAACCATTTCACCTTCGCTCATATGTGGACGGCTCCCTTGATAAGATCCGCTACTGCTTTTTCATCATTTGGAAGCAAAACAGGCTTAACAGGGCTGCAATCTATAGCTGTATTTGGGTCCTTAAGTCCGTTCCCAGTCAGGATGGCCACCACTTTTGTTTTATGAGGAATCTCTCCATTGCGCAGCTGTTTATATACCCCCGCAAGTGAAGCACAAGAAGCTGGCTCAGCAAAAATGCCTTCAGATGAAGCAAGTTTACGGTACATGCACAGAATCTCTTCGTCGCTGACTTCATCAATTTTTCCATTTGATTCCGACAATGCTGCATTGGCTAAGCCCCAGCTCGCTGGATTTCCGATTCTGATGGCTGTTGCAACTGTTTCAGGACTTTCAAACACACGGTTATGAACAATGGCTGCTGCACCTTCAGCCTGTACTCCGTGCATTCTTGGAAGACCTGTACCCCTTACTTCATTGTACTCTTTAAATCCTTTCCAATAAGCAGAAATATTGCCGGCATTTCCGACTGGCAAAGCCAGGATATCCGGAGCGCTTCCAAGCTGGTCACAAATTTCAAAGGCCGCTGTTTTCTGTCCCTCAAGCCGATACGGATTAACTGAGTTTACTAGAGTAAAAGGTTCTGTTTCGCTTATTCTGCGTACCATTGCAAGCGCCTGGTCGAAGTTCCCTTCAATTGATACTACTTCCGCTCCATACATAACAGCCTGAGCAAGTTTACCCATGGCAATTTTCCCTTCAGGGATGACTACCACACACCTCAAGCCGGCCCTTGCGGCATATGCAGCGGCAGCTGCAGAAGTATTTCCGGTGGAGGCACAGATGATGGCATCGCTTCCTTCTTCTTTCGCCTTTGCAACAGCCATAACCATGCCTCTGTCCTTAAATGAACCTGTAGGATTTGCTCCTTCTGTTTTTACATAAAGGTCAATGCCCCAGTCCCTTGAGAGCTTATCCAGTCTGATCAGGGGAGTATTGCCCTCATTTAAAGTAAGCATTGGTGTATTTTCATTTACTGGCAAAAATTCTTTATATGTCTTAATTAACCCTTCCCATCTCATACTCTGGCACTCCCTTCCACACGATACGAACTTTTAATTGTTTGAACTGCCGGCAAATCTCGTAAACTTACTAAAATATCCTCATAATCCTGAAGAGATGCCTGGTGGGTAACCAGCACAATCTCAGCGAGCCCTTTTTCTTTTAAAGGAAGCTGCAGGATTTTCTCGAAACTGACATGATGCTCTGAAAAAATAGATGTGATGTTGGCAAATGTCCCTACTTCATCTTTTACATGCAATCTTAAGAAATACTTCGAATAAATTTCATCGGCACCCTTTAATTTCTTATCATATTGTGGGGCAACTGCGCTTTTCCCATTGACGCCAAGACGCATATTTTTCATGACCCCCACGAGATCAGATACGACTGCTGTCGCTGTAGGAAGACTGCCTGCCCCAGGTCCGTAGAACATCGTTTCCCCTACTGCTTCACCATATACATATACTGCATTGTATTCATCCTGAACTGATGCAAGGGGATGGGACTCGGACAGCAAAGTAGGCTGGACGCTTACTTCAACCTTCTCTCCCTCGCGATGGGCAATCCCAATCAGCTTCATGGTGTATCCAAGCTGCCTGCCATACTGAAGGTCCTCTTCTGTAATCTCCGTAATGCCTTTGACCTTTACGTCATCAAGGTCAATATTCATTGAAAAACCCAGTGTAGACAGGATCGCCATTTTCCTTGCTGCGTCAAGGCCCTCAACATCTGCAGTCGGGTCGCTCTCCGCATATCCCAGCTCCTGTGCTTCTTTCAGAACGTCCTCATAGGCACTCCCATTCTTGCTCATCTTTGTCAAAATAAAGTTCGTTGTCCCATTCACAATTCCCATCATTTTAGTAATTCTATCAGAAGCCAAACCATCTACCAGTCCTCTTAAAATGGGGATGCCGCCGGCAACACTCGCCTCATAAAAGAGATCACACCCGTTTTGTGAAGCGCTGGCCAGCAATTCAGGACCGTAAACCGCCATCAGGTCCTTATTTGCCGTCACCACATGCTTGCCATTATCCAAAGCTTTCTTTAAATGGTTTCTGGTTTCTTCTATACCGCCCATTACTTCAATCACTACATCTATATCAGCATCATTTAAAATTTCTTCAGGATTAAGCGTCAGCAAATCCCTGTCCATTTTAACTGCTCGTTCTTTATTTACATCTTTAACAAGAACTTTCTTTACAACAACCGGACAGCCGACCTGGTGCATAAGTTTATCCTGATGTTTCTCAATGATTTGCACGACACCTGATCCAACTGTTCCTAACCCTAATAAACCGATTGAGATTGATTCCACGCTAGCTCCCCCTTCGAGTGTTCACTATGTAAGTACATTTGTATTTGTATAGTAGACATTATAGGGGGGAATTGGGATTTTTACAATAGGGAATTTTCCGAAAAAACAGGATGGAAGCGCTTAACATACCATTCTATTGCACTTTAAAATTTTTTTACTATCAATAAAGGCACCCTTTATGGATGCCTTATTCCTCTATTTGACTGGTGTCTTCGGTTTCTTTTCGGAAAGAACTAGATCAATATTCTCCACACACAGCCGCATCATGCTATAACGCGTTTCAATGCTTGCACTTCCGATATGCGGCATAGCCACTACATTTTTCAGCTCCAGCAGAGGGTGATCTTCGCCAATTGGCTCCTCTGCAAAAACATCCAATCCTGCCGCTGCAATTTCTCCTGCCTTTAGTGCATCATATAAATCATGTTCATTTACAACCGGCCCTCTTGATGCATTTACAAAAACGGCCTTGTCTTTCATCTTCTGGAATGCATTTCGATTAAATAAATTTCTGGTTTCCTCTGTCAATGGCGTCAGGCAGACAACGAAATCTGACCTTTCGAGCAGCTCATCAAAGCTGACATACTGGGCTCCCAGTTCCTGTTCTGCATCCGGCTTCCTCGAGCGATTGTGATATATAATCTCCATATCAAATCCAGCAGCGCGCTTTGCCACTGTTTTTCCGATATTCCCCATCCCTACAATCCCGATGGTTTTATGATGGACATCCCGTCCTGCCAAGAGCAGCGGGCTCCAGCTCTTCCAATCGCCTTTCTTCACGAACTCAGCAGCCTCCACCATTCGGCGGGCTGCAGCAAGCACAAGCGCAAATGTCAGGTCGGCTGTAGAATCATTTAATACCTCTGGTGTATTGGTAATTGTAATACCGAGCCTCTTCGCTGCATTAACGTCCACATTATCATAGCCGACAGCCATATTGGCCACGATCTTCAGCTTCTCTCCCGCCTTCAGAACTTCCTCATTTACCGGATCTGACAGCACAGTCAGAAGGGCATCCGCCTTTCCTGCTTGTTGGAGCAATACATCGTAAGGAACCTGCACATCTTCCCGACCCCACATTTCTACAATGTATTTGTCTTTTAATATGGCGATAACATCTTCAGGCAGTTTCCTGCTGATAAATACATATGGTTTCATTGGAATATCCCCTTTTCACATTCTCAGCTTTATGTTCCTTTCGCCAAAAAAGGGGAATTTCCCTGCTTTTTTCAGCTCTTGATCCAATTTACCAGAGGAATCCTCAGTTTTTTTATCGGGACTTCGGCAAAATCGAAAAAATTGCCCAGAAAACGCTCATGGTCATCAGACTGCCAGAGATACTTCTGGAGGCGCTCCTGAAGCACCAGTCTCTGCTGCTCAGAATTGGTGCTATAATAATCCTCTATTGTTTCAAAATAATGGAGTGGAAACAAAAGACGGGCATAGTATAAACGCCATGAAAAGGAGGATAATCTCCCTACACTTTGATATTCTGATAAAAATTGGCGTAGTTCCGGCTGATACGTTTTGATATTATGAAAGTATTTTTCCCGTGTCCATTCCGCCAAGTCTCTGGCCAAGTGGTCAAATACCCAGTCAAATGGATTTTTCATATAATAACTGTCTCCCCAGGTGGCAGATGTTAGTCTAATATGACAAACAGTTCCGCTGTCTGCCATTCCGGGTTCATCATCAAGCTCAGTATCCACCAGATACTGTATTGAGTTTTCAGCCAGTCCCATATAGTATGGAAACGACTCTAAAAACATCCTCTCAAAATCATTTTCGGGTTTTTGGAAAAGCATATCATTCCATACCTTTTCCATTTGGTCAAGCCGCTGCTCCCAAAGCTGTTTCCATTGCCCAATCCTGCTGGTTTTTTTCACAGGAAAAGAAATGCTCCTGCCTCTGTAATGGAACTTTGCCAGCTTTCGTCCAAACTGATTCTGCTTTCTGTTCAGGGTATGACGATTAACTAAAATGCAAAAGCGGCTATCATTCCAGTCAATGGACTGCTTGCCTTCCTTTGTTTTCAAAAAAGTGCTTATATTTCTATCTCCGTTATTGACCAGGTGTTCTGCCATCCGATCCAGTTCATCAAGCTCTTCTTCATCCATATGCCCCGCAGGCACAAGCAAATAAAGATGCCCCTGTTTCCGGCACGCATCATACTTTCCTATTCTTATTGTATCTTCTGCTTCTATGCCAAATTGTTCTTTCAAAAGCTTTCTAAACATTAAACCACCTCACTCTTAAGAGATCCTTAAGGGATATATATGATAGAAGGCTTCAAAACTTGTTGTTTTCTTGGATAAGACTGTGTACCATGGAAATGATATAGAAAATGAATTTTTTCCGTTACAGCCAGAGTGGGCATATTTGATAAAAAAAGGGTATATACATAGTGAAAAGAATCTAAAAGTGCAATACACAGGTCCCTTAAAGACCTCATGTACTTACCGCAATCATCTATAAACCAGAAAAGGTGAAGCCAATGAATGAAGAAAAAAAACCAGTTAATATTACAGAGCAGACAGCACGTAAATGGCTACATGAAAGAGGGGTTGAAATACAGGATATAGCTGATTTGGTGTTCTTCCTGCAGGAGAAATATCACCCCGATTTACAGATGAAAGATTGCATTTATAATGTTGAGCGTGTTTTATCAAAAAGAGAAGTGCAAAATGCCATTTTGACGGGAATTCAGCTTGATATGCTTGCTGAGGAAAAGAAACTCCTGGAGCCTCTGCAAACGATTATCGCTACAGATGAAGGATTATACGGTGCAGATGAAGTATTGGCCTTATCCATTGTAAACGTATATGGCTCAATCGGATTTACCAATTTCGGATATATCGATAAATTAAAGCCGGGCATTCTGAAGGATTTGAACGATAAGAGTTCAGGCAGATGCCATACATTCCTAGATGATATTGTAGGAGCTATTGCTGCCGCCGCATCAAGCCGGCTTGCACATAGTGCTGAAAATGCGGAATAAGAAAAGCGCAAGCGCGTTGCCTACGAATGAACGCAGACTAAGAACGCCACGTCCTGTGGCAACGTCTGCATGATCCCCTTCCTGGGGGCCACATGCACAAGACGAGCCTCTCGAAAAGGCGCCTTTTTGGGAGGCTTGCTAGAAAAGTGGAGGACGACAGGCATAAGACGGTTACCTAGTAGGAAACGACTTATGACCCCGAGAGTCCCTAGGCGCCGCAACTGGACAAGCTTGTGACCTCGAGAGGGCAGGCGCTGGAGCTAGACATTTCTCGAACTTTAAATCATACTTTCTTATCTTTTAAAAAAGGATGGAGACTTTTCTCCATCCTTTTTCTATTTGAAGTCCCAATCCGCTAATGAATCGAGCACAAAATCCGGCTGTCTCTCATAGCTCTTCAGTAATTCTTTCGTTGTGACGCCTGTATGGACAAGCAGGGTATCCATACCTGCATTCATACCTGCTAAGATATCGGTATCATAGTTATCTCCAACCATCAGAGTTTCTTCCTTTGCGGTTCCCAGAACCTTCAAAGCCTGCTCCATGATAATTGATTCAGGCTTGCCGATAAACACAGGCTGAGTTTGTGTCGATACAGTGATGACAGAGGTTAATGATCCATTACCCGGCAGCAGACCTCTTTCTGTCGGAATGGCAATATCTCCGTTTGTGGAAATGAAAGTTGCCCCATTCCGGACAGCCAGACAGGCAATGGACAGCTTTTCATAGTTAATTGAGCGGTCAAGCCCTGCCACAACGAAGTCTGCATTCTCCTCTGCAAAGCTTAGCCCCTTTTCAGACAGTGCTTCCCGTATTCCTTCTTCTCCGATGACAAATACGGAAGCATCATTTTGCTGTTCATATATGTAGTTGGCAGTGGCCATGCTAGTTGTAAACACCTGCTGCTCTTCAGCAGGAATGCCAAACTTCACCAGCTTATCCGCCACCTGGCCTGGTGTTCTTGTCGAATTATTTGTCACAAACAAATAGGGCAAATCCAGTTCGCGAAGCTTTTTGACAAATTCAGCAGCCTCACTAATCAGCTCTGTTCCGCGATACATCGTGCCATCTAAATCGATTAAATATCCTTTATATTTTTCCAAAACCATTCCTCCATATGCTCATGCATTAATTAGTATCCCTATAAGTATTGCTTTTTTTCTTGGCTATAGCCCATAAAAGCTATCTTAAAGGAACAGGGTGAATTGTGCAATTATTCACGTTTACCGGAGATGCGGCATTTCCCGCAAAAAAAACTCCTTGAACAGGAGCCCTCGCTTAATCTTGCTTTATTATATAATGACAGCATCCATCCCCCGCAGCCATGCAGGATTTGATATCAACTTTATCTGCTGAAAGAAAATCTTTGATAAATTCCTTTTCAGATCTGCAGATTTGTTTAAATTCCTCTGCAGTTTCAATATATGGACAATTGAATTCTTTAAGATGGACCTGGCCTTCCTCTAAACGGACTTCCGGCATAAAGCCTTCATGCAGCAGGATTTCTTCAAGAATTTGAAGCTTTTCGGAGAAGGATTTCCCAGCTGTTTTGAACTCATACTGATGTATGAGGCGGCTTTTTTTCCTGGAAAACAACTCAGTAATTAAATGGCCGTACCCCATGCTTTTTAATTCTGTTAATAATTCCACACTTAGCTGCTTGTATTTTTTCGGAAACAGATCTTCTCCTTTGGCTGTTAGCTGATAAAGCTTGGAAGGGCGACCTTTTGTTTGCCTCTGGATAGCAGATGTAATAAACCCGTCCTTTTCAAGGACCTGAATATGCTTTCTAACGGCCATTTCGGATATTTCCAGCTTGCGGGCCATTTTCAATATGGATTGCCTGCCCGCGGTTTTGATTAGCCTTAGAATCATATCTCTTGTGGAGTTTTCTCCAATTTGCATCACATTCACCGGCCTTCTCTTTAATGTGCCATAGAGAAAAAGATCGGATTTCTCCGATCCTTATTGAGGTTTAAAAGCAGAAACCGGTCCGAGTTCATTAATCAAATACTCTCTGACCCTGCCTGGAAACTTTTTAATCATAGGAATATGGCTGCTTATCGCTGCCTTTAGCTCCTCATGATTGACATCTGTGTAGTTTTGGACGAGCACTTTCCGATATGTAATGAATTGTTTAAAGCTTTCGCTCATTTCTTTGCTGATTACTTTTTCATCATCAAGAATATCCACAATATCATCGTAGCTGCCTGGATCCCTCATGATAAAACCGTCTATCATCGTATTTCCTATATCCAGGATTGCTTCAATCATAATTTGGGCAACTCGTTCCAATGCTGCCTTTTCAATAGGGGATGTCCACTCTTTCACTTCTTCAAAAAGGGAGATTTGCTGTTCAAGATAACTGAGTGTGACTTCAATCTTTTCCCTGTCTACGAAATACATAATGCGTCGTTCCTCCTATGAAGATTTCAGGCTCCTGGTTAAAGCATCTGCCCTGCACCCGTGTCATCCACAGCCACCCGAAACCCTAAAGTTCTCTTTACTTCTTTATTGTATATAAAGTTTTCAATACCTTCAATGGGATTCACCTTGAGTAATTTCAGTTCTTGGGGGATAAACCTTAAAAAGACATGCTATAATCGGTATATAAAACAGCTAAGGAGTGTTATATTTGGCAGAACGCTTTTTCTTATATGATGATCTTGAAGATACAAAAACCAGATTTGTCAGCTTTATGGGAGAAAATCAGCGATTCGATTTAGCTATCATTCGTTCAGATCGCTATTACGGCAAACAATTGGTCCTTGATATCCAGGGAAGCCGCTTTGCCATCATTGGAGAAGATGACTTAAAGGAAGAAGGCTATCTTGAGCATGTTTTTCAGCTTTCTGAGGAAGATGCAGAGGACCTTAAATCATTTCTGACGGAAATCGTTTAATATACGATAATGAACAGATACTAAAGGGGAACCTATTTTAATGGGTTCTCCTTTTCTTCTTTATAGACCCTGCTTCATATAACTTCCTAAGGAGTGATGGCATGGACGATAAAGAAAGACGCACATACACCGATTTCTCAAATGTGGAAACACAAAGGAACTTCCTGATTCCTGAGGACTTGCCTGAAGGTGCGTACGGCGCTCCCAGAAATGCGGATGAACCCGTAGAGAATAAAAGCACCCCTTGGCAGGAGGGCCAGCGCTATTACAGCGCCTTTAACTATGAGTTCAAGTCCCTTCATCAAAACTTGCCTCGGCAAATGCCAGGGGCACATCCACCGCATGATGACCCTGATAAAAACGAAGAACCGCCTTACACAGAGACTTAAGGAAAGCCAATAAAAGGGCCGGGTTTCCCCCTGCCCTTTTTAGCTTTTAACCTTTTTCACAACAAAATAGGCACAGCCGAAGTTACAGAATTCGTAAAGGTATTCTGTAAGTGTGCTTATTTTTGTATCAAATGAAGCCTTCTGGCTCTGGTCATCGAAAAAACCGCGGAGACGCAGCTGTCCATATCCCCAGTCTCCAACGATATAGTCATATCTGGATAAAATTTCGCTATATCTCCCCCGAAATGCTTCTTCATTAAAACCATTCCGCTCTTCCTGGATCAATTCATAACAAATATTATTAATGCAAACCAATTTTTTCACCTCATTTTAAGAGCATATCTAACAGTATTATATTGGAAAAAACAATGATATGAAACAAAACCAATAATTTGTCTTATTTAAATTATAACTGATTCACCATCAATTACTAAGAGAAAAAAATTCAGGCGTGGCAATTCTATAAATGAGGAGGTGTTTATAATGAAGAAATCACTAATCATTCTAGGCATTAGCGGAATAGCTGCATTGACTGCATGCCAAAATAATGCCGCAAAAGAAGATATCTATGAAGAAACCGGCCACACCATAAATGTAAATGATCAGCGTGCTGACTTATATAATCGGGATACGGGCAACGGAAGAAACGGCCGAAACAATGTTGGAGAAGATTTCGGATATGTACGCCATCAAAAAAGCCCTATCATGGGAGATAATGTTTCAGCAGATCACTATGCTGCCATTGATCGTGAACAGGTTGCAGACATAATCGGCAAATACTGCACAGAAATTCCGAATGTGGATGATATTTCAACACTTGTAACGGATGAAGAGGTCTTGATTGTATACAACACTGATACAAAAAATCGCAGCCAGACAGCTGATCAGGTTAAAAAGATGGCCATGTCTGTGGTGCCAAGATGGTATCATGTTTATGTCAGTGATGACACTTCATTAAGAAGAAATGTTGAAAACTATGCAACAGTTGATTCAGATGGACGAAATGCTGAACACGGCATTAACCAATTAATCAAACAAATGCTCAAATCTCCTCAGGGAGAAAAAATGAGCGAAAGTGAAAATGAAAACGGTGAAATGCAAGGCGAAAGAAACGATGACATGGATAAAGATGACCTTGGGGAAGCCGTTAAACGAGCAGGGAACCGTTAACCCAAAATTCTTATTACAAAAAAGAGAGTCCAGCGATGGCGCTGGGCTCTCTTTACTTTATGCTTGCTTAATTTCCTTTTCTCCCAAAATCTGCTTTTGTTTTGCTGCCGCATTTACCTGTTCATCCGCATGGTAGGAAGAACGGACAAGAGGACCTGCTTCACAGTGGCTGAATCCTTTGCTCATTGCAATGTCCTTCAGCTCCTGGAACTCTTCAGGTGAATAATATTTCAGCACTTTTAAATGCTTTTTGGATGGCTGCAGGTACTGACCTATTGTCATAATGTCCACATCATGAGCACGCAGATCATCCATTACCGCGATGATTTCCTCTTTCGTTTCGCCAAGCCCAATCATCAGGCTGGATTTTGTAGGAATATCCGGCTGCATTTCTTTTGCACGCTTTAAAAATTCAAGAGAGCGCTTATATTTTGCACGTGCTCTTACTCTTGGAGTCAGACGCTCAACCGTTTCAATATTATGATTAAGTATATCAGGACGGGCATCCATAAGAGTTTTCAGGTTTTCATAAACACCGCCCATGTCGGAAGGCAATACTTCAATGGTAGTGAACGGACTTTTTCTTCTGATGGCACGTACTGTTTCTGCGAAAACAGCTGCACCTCCGTCCTTAAGATCATCCCTTGCAACAGCTGTTACCACAGCATGCTTTAAGTTCATAAGTGCCACGGAATCAGCCACGCGTTCCGGCTCCTGAAGATCCAATTCTGTCGGGAGGCCCGTTTTGACAGCACAGAAGCGGCAGGCACGCGTACAAACATCGCCAAGAATCATAAATGTAGCCGTTCTTCTGACTGCCCAGCATTCATGAATATTGGGACACTTAGCTTCTTCACAAACTGTGTGCAGGTTCTTTTCCCTCATCATTTTTTTAAGACCCGTATAATTTTCATTTGTATTCAACTTTATTTTCAGCCATTCCGGCTTGCGCAAATACTCTTCTTTCTTGCTCATTTTCCCACTCCTTAGACTGAAGCTAGACGTAAAGAAAAGCGCAAGCGCCCGTGTCCGCCCCTGCGGAAAGTCCGAGGGGGTTTTGTGCTTGAGCTAGACAGTTTTCCACTTCAGAATTTATGCATTCCCGCCTTAAAAGCCAGTCATTTACAAATCCAACTAAGCTGATTAGGCTTCACCTGATGCCACTTTATCATAATGAATTGAAGAGGACAAGCCGAAGATTCTGGTATTACCATTAATTGATATTTATTAAATTATCCAATCATCACAAACTATATAAGCAGACCATCACAGAAGGGAGGATTTCCGTGCGGATTATATTTACCGCTGCTGCGGCCTTATCGTTTTTTCTGATTTCCTTATGTACAGTCAGTGCTCAAGAAAATGCAGCTGATATATATAAACAAAGATTGGCCTTATATAAAAGAGTTGAAGCTGTTACGAACATTCCCTGGTATTACCTTGCGGGGATTGACCAGTATGAAAGGAATGTCCGGCAGTCAAGAAGGGACATTCCGAAAGCGGAGGGCATTACAGGAATCTACTTCAAACCAGAAGAATGGGCGGGAATTTTGAATCCAAATCCGGCTGATGAAAACCCTGCATCCATTCAATTTTTCAATGGAATAGGAATTGACGGAGATGGAGACGGTAAAGCCAGCTTGAAAAGTGATGAAGATGTTCTTCATTCTTTTGCAAATTTCCTTCTAACCTATGGTACAGACCATGATAATTTAAAAATTGGATTATGGAATTATTATAAGCGCGATAAAGCCGTTGGCATTATCATCGGAAAAGCCCAAATTTACAAACAGTTCGGCCGCCTTGATCTCGATGATCACGCCTTCCCTGTCCCCCTGAGGAGCAATTACAGCTATAGAAATACATGGGGTGACGCAAGGGGCTGGGGCGGAAGACGGATTCATGAAGGAACCGATATTTTTGCTGATTATGGGGTACCAGTCCGAGCTACTTCATATGGAATAGTGGAAATGAAGGGCTGGAACAAATATGGAGGATGGAGAATTGGCATCCGTGATATTAATAACAACTACCATTACTTTGCTCATTTAAGCGGGTTTGCAAAAGACCTGAAAGTGGGGCAAATTGTTGAACCTGGAATGTTGATTGGAGGGGTCGGAAGCTCCGGATACGGGCCTCCGGGTACATCAGGCAAATTCCCACCTCATCTCCATTATGGAATATACAAAGACAATGGCTATACTGAATGGTCCTACGATCCATATCCACACTTAAGATTATGGGAAAGACAGGATCGGATAAAAGCCAGAAAAAAATAAAGTGATACTTCAATCAGCAGGGGGTTTCCTTATCCCACACTGATTGTTAGTTGAGGCCCAGAGGAAGTGGGCCACAAAGACGTTGCCACAGAACGCAGTTTCTTAATCTTTGTTGTTATTTCGGTCTTTAGGCAGTTTGAGCCCTCCTTATCCTCCTTTGACTCCTCTAAGTCAAGAAGCAGGGGGCTTACTGCCCGTTAGACTGCGATA
>NZ_JCAXER010000021.1:0-105440 GCF_059758675.1 Cytobacillus sp. GQ23 | reverse complement strand
TATGATATTGAATTAAAACGAATAGGAGATTGACTTTATGATAAAAATTCAAGATATTGAAGTGGATTTTACAAATATAGATATAACACCTTATTTTCAAGTTAAGGCAGAAAACAGAATAAGGTTTGGGATAGAAGTTTTTGAGAATCATGGAACAAGATTACTACAAGATATATTAAACGATGTCTTTCTAGATAGCAGTTCGGTTTCTGCTTCTTTTATTACTGGATATATTAATAAAAACAAAAGATCTTCTTTAAAAACCGGACTAGGTGAAATAGTAAAGATTTCAAATTGGAAAGAATCATTAATTGAAGATCCTATTAATGAAAGAACTATTATATTCGGTACAATAAATAATCTCCAACCAAAACATATTTTTGCTTATACCAAAATGATTATACAAGGACACCCTCAGTCTTACATAATATTCTACAATGATAATGTCCTTATTTATGTTAGCAGTGATGTAGTTGATATAATTACCGATAAGAATTTAATTACAAGCCTAAAATCTAAGTATAATAAATACTATGTACAAGGTTTTGAGTGAAGTACAGATAACTAATAAATAATTCTTTCAACAAAATAAAAAAGCTGTATCCCACGATATGTTGGAATACAGCTTTCTTCATTGTAATACATGCTCTTTCTTTCCTTTAATCCGGACAAAAGGTGACGTTGCTCTAATAAGTTCATAGGTTGAAGCCTGTTCTTTATTTCCGCTCATTAAAGATTCGTACCGACTTCTCGCTGTATCTAAGATTTCGTCAATCTCAGCCTGAATTAAGGTCCTCTCCTTCTTGTTATGGGCATCAAGTAGTTCAAGTTGAAGTTCATTAAACTTCTCAAGCTCATTAGCATTTAGAAAGTCCTTAAGTTGCATCTTGGCATCTCCTTTCAGGATTTATTTGCTAAGATTCAGTCTCCATTTAGATATCGTATAATTGTTACGGTAATTATATCATAATTTTCTTGCAAAATATGTAAGAAAGAATAATGCTTGTTTATTGTTCTTTCTCATGTTTTGCTGAGGACTCATTGTCTTTCGGTTCAGGAGCAGGCAAAGATTCGTTTAATTTTTCTAAATTGCTCTTAACCGAATCAATATTAGCTTGCTGATTTGAAGCTTCTAATTTGGCAATTGTACCTTCTCCGGCATAGCCGCCTAAGATAGAAGTCAATATTACTCTTTCCAACCCATTAGGATCTGCCACAATAACAACTGGGACGGCAGCCAATGCCCCATAAGCCATATCAGTTAAAAAACCAGGATAGAATGTTCTTTTTGTGTTTCTTGTTTTTTTAATGGTGTTATTCCTCTTAGCATGAGATATACGCCCATCATTGAACCTATCCCTGCTGCTATTAATATCTTTGTTAACATATTTCACCTCACCCTTTCGTTTTTTGTCTTGAAAATTTGCACAAAAAAACGACCTTTGGACGATAGAAAGACATTACAAATAAAGTAATGTTCCATCGACCACAAAGGCCGTAACTTTTAAGCGTACCCGCTAGTCTCAAAAAGACTGCTAAAAAAAAATACTACTATAAATTTCTAGCGGTATCAATATTTTCCTAATATATTCTTTTACCTCACCCATTCATCCGTGCTCTTTAAAGCATTTTTAGTCTTGTAGAAGCTTCTTTATAACATTCTGGGTCTTCCCTACAAGTATCCTCAATGGAATGGATTAGAACATCAATGGCTTGCAAAGTCAGCTTAAGTTCACTTTTGGACTTTCCTTTTATCTCAAACATTCTCTTTGTTCTTTATGATGGTATCCATGTATAGAAATGACAGGCTCACAGATAATATGAAAAAAACAGAGGTTTTGCTATGAAGAGAAAGAGCAGCCGAAATAGTGACGGCATCGGCAACTCCCATTCAATCCATCAGAATTGGGTTGAAACCTTTTCCGATTCAAATGACTTTGTTCATTATCATACTTCATCAATCGATAATCATCCATTTTGGATAGCCTATTTTCGCACGCTTATATCATCAGATATTCTGCATAAGGATGTTCTTCCATACATACAGGGCCGCCTTTCCTTAATCGAGCTAAAAGACATCATTCCGATTCAGGAAATGGTTATCACCAGCGATTCGGATGAAATCATTCAAAACATTATGAATGGCTACATGGCCATTCAATTACATCCTCATGATGAGGACTGTTTATTAGTCAATATCGCAAACAGTAAATTTCGCGATGTGGGAATTCCAACATTGGAAGCCTCTGCAATAGGTCCTCAAATCGGGTTTATTGAGGAATTGGATACTAATATTAACCTCATCCGAAAGAGATTGCCTATACCTGACCTTATCGTAAAGGAAATGACTGCAGGGAATTTATCAAAAACAAAAGTAGCCGTTCTCTATGTGAAAGGGATAGCAGATCCGGAAAATATCAACACCGTCATTCAAAGAATTACAGACATACAGTATGAACACATCCAGGATAGTTCCTATATCTCAGCTATGATCGAGGACAATTCCAATTCTTTGTTTCCCCAATCCATTTCAACAGAAAGATCTGACAGGGTGGCAGCGGGGCTTACAGAGGGAAAGGTTATCATTGCCGTTGATGGGTCACCCAATCTGATTATCCTGCCCGTCACGTTTATGGAATCCTTTATTGCAATGGAGGATTATAACTATTCATGGATCATCAGTAATTTCTTCCGTATATTGCGCTTTGCTTCCTTATTTATTTCTGCATTTGTCACTCCTATGTATGTGGCGATCATGACCTATCATTACGAGTTAATTCCAGCCCGTCTGCTGGAGCCGCTTGTAGGATCAAGAGCAACAGTTCCCTTCCCCCCTTTTCTGGAAGCATTGTTTTTAGAACTAATGATTGAAATGGTAAAGGAGGCAGGGATCCGATTACCCCTTAAAATTGGGCAATCGCTGGGTGTCGTAGGCGGTATTGTCATCGGACAGGCAGTGGTGGAAGCCGGATTAACCAGCAATGTGCTGCTGATTATCGTGGGGCTTGGAACATTAGCTTCCTACACATCCCCCGTGTATAAATTTAGCAACACCATCCGCTTTATTAAGTTTCCGATCATTTTTCTAGCCTCTTGGCTGGGCCTATTTGGTGTATACCTTAGCTTAATCTATACATTGATACACATACTTAGGCTGACATCACTTGGACGGCCATATTTAAGCAATTATCCTATGCGGAGAACCGCATTTCAGGACCTGTGGATCAGACTCCCTTTTTCCATGCAAAAAGATAACCCCCAAAATTTAAGGCCGCAAAAAAAGAAAAAGGTTTCAGGAAACCAAAAGAATCCTGAGCCATTGAATGATTTTTACGAATAATGTTATAGGGTGATTCGTTTGAAAGTAAGCATAAGGCACCAGGTCTCCCCATATTTGGTCTTTTTCATCATTTCCAACTCACAGGTAGGTGTGGGGATTTTAAGTTTTCAAAGAACGATTGCAGAGAAAGCGGGATATGATGCATGGATTGGCGTCCTCGCCGCAGGATGTCTGGTTCAGGTCTTTATTTGGGTTATGTATAAACTGCTTGGAAAAGCACAGGGGGATATCATCGATATTCACAAGGCTTCCTTCGGCAATGTCCTTGGAAAATTCCTAAGCTTCTTCATCATCAGCTATTATGCTTTAGCAAGTGTGTCTGTCATGCTTAAATTCATAGAAATTATCCAGGTTTGGATGTTTCCGGCCATACCTTCCTGGATTGTATCCGTGTTGATTCTAATACTTGTATATTATTGCATTTCCGGAGGCTTTCGCGTTGTCGTCGGCCTGTCATTTTTATCTTTTCTTTTCCCGCAGCTATGGGTCTTATTTCTGTATATATTTCCATTGAAGACTGCTCATTTTTCAAATTTGCTTCCCATCATGAATCACTCCTTTATGGACATGCTGGACTCTATTAAGAGCTCCATGTACACCATAGCAGGAACAGAGACACTATTAATGGTTTACCCATTTATCCGAAATCCTGATAAATCCAGAAAGTTTGCTCATCTCGGTGTACTTTTCACTACATTGCTCTATACCCTTTCTTCCATTGTGTCTTTCACCTTTTATAGTGAAAACCAATTAAAATCGACCATCTGGCCAGAGCTTTCACTTACTAAAGTCATTAAGTTTTCTTATTTGGAGCGCTTTGAATATTTATATATCTCTATGTATTCAATGGTTGTCACCGCATTGATTTCACTGTTGTTATGGTGTTCAAGCAGGGGACTAAAGAAAATCTTTAATGTGAAGCAAAAGTATGCTTTATGGGTCCTTATTTTAATCAGCGTAGGGTTGTGTCTAATTAATAATGAGCATTTTAATGAGATGCTGGATAAATATATTACGCAGATGAATTTGTACGTCTTTTACGTCTATATCCCTCTGCTTCTGATTTATTTCACTTTGTTTAAAAGGGGGCATCAAGATGGGTAGCCGCTCAGTATTATCGATCTTCTTCATCCTTTTCCTATCCGGGTGTTCCCTGCTCCCAACCCGTATTGTCAATGAGGTCGGGATGATACAGGGGGTTGGCTATGATTTGGCCGATGAAGGGGAAATTGAAGGGACCGTTGCCTATCCAGTCTTTAAGAATAAAGGTTCAACAACCGAGGTCAAATCAGTATCCGGATATTCAAGCAAGGAAATAAGGGAAAAGTTAAATAATGAAACACAGCTTCGATTAGTCAGCGGCCAGCTCAGGCTGGCTCTTTATGGGGAGTCACTGGCAGAAAGCGGGATCAGTGATTTTATCGATACCTTAAACCGGGATCCCTTTATCGGAAGCATCGTACAATTGGCGATTGTGGATGGGGAAACGAAAGAGCTGATGAACCTGAATAAATATCAGAGTGAGAATATTTCCATTTACCTCCAGGAAATGCTGGATCAAAACATGGAGTTCGGAACGCTTCCAAAAACCAATCTGCAAACCTTTTTATTTCAATTATTTCAGACAGGTCAAGATGCATACTTACCTTTAATAAAGAATGTAAATGGTACCATCAGAATAACTGGTTTGGCGGTTTTTAAAGATGATAGCTTTATTACTTCCATTCCAAGGGAAGACATATTTATGTTCAAAACATTGCTTAAAAAGAACAAAAACAATGGTACGCAGGCGTTTATGCTGGAAAATGGGGATAAGGTGGTCCTGGAAACCCTTTATTCAAATCCTAAATATAAAATAAAGATGGTTCAGGGAAAGCCGGAATTTTCCATTCACCTAAAAATGAAAACAAAGCTTCAGGAATTTGCTTCATCTGAGAAAAAAAAACATGCTTTTGATAGGAAGAAATATCAGGATAAAGTAGAAAAGGAACTGGAAAAAAAAGCTCTCCATTTCATAAATAGGCTTAAGGAGGAGCAGGTTGATCCTCTAGGGCTGGGAGCAAAATACAGGGAGCATGATCGTGCCTTTGATGAACAACAATGGAAGATGCAATATCCAGATGTCAAAGTGTCCATTAAAGCCGATGTGGAAATAGAGCAGACTGGAACAATCAATTAACTGGATCAAAAAAAGCTGCCTGATCAGCAGCTGATTATAGCTTATGAAGGTCTCTGTGCCCATGTAGTACGAAGCTTGAACATCGAAATGATCATGACTAAAGATAAGATAATGGCTCCGCCGTCCGTAATCGCACTTGGCAGAATCCCTAACACGCCATAAATGTCATTAACTGCTGTCCACATTGATGAAGGAATCATAATTGGCCCAGTGGCTTGCGTGACATTAACGATTAATATGATCCACCACAATATTTTTGAACGGCTATTTAAAGCCAATATGCCTAACGCATTTCCAGCAATGTATAAACACCCGACAATTCTAAAACCAAATGTGAATTCGATTGCTTCACCAGCAGGGTCTGCTGCTCCCGCCATTTGCATCATGGTTTCAATTAAAGACGGATTTATAATAATAAAATTGTGAATGGCTGTCCCAATGGTAAAAAGAATGGAACATAAAAAAATGGTCATTTGCAGCTTTCCGGTTGCAGCTGAATCTGTTAACTGATGTTTCTCTTTTGGCATTTATCTTCATCCTCTTCCTGACTCTTTATATATCAAATGTACCATGGTCCATTTATAGTATCCTGGGCCTCCGGTTCAATTTTTATCTAAGTCTTGGGATTTAGTCTATCGCAGGGAATGGACCAGCAGCTGGTCGTTAATAAATGCACTTTTGTTCCAGACAATATTCGCACGTTTTTTGTCACCCATAAAAAAAGCCTTTCTCAGCGAAAGGCTTCTCTAAACTGCAAAGTATGGACTATTAGAATCATTAACCTCTATCAGCAGCTGCAGGCGGCTGTTCAAACCATCCTTTCTCAATCATAATTCTAGCAGCACGTTCAACAAAATATGAGTTTTTCATAATTGCCTTCAAATAAATCATGCCTATATCCCGCCGGCCATTGACGGCCACTGAATTTCCGAAGGCTCTTATTTTTATTGAAAACATATCCATCTTATGGAACAGCATGATTTTATCTGAAAAAGGAGAAAAAGTGGAATTGGTTACTAAGTCATCCAGATAAGGTGGAGACGGCAAATCTTCCTCATGAAGCTTTTGCTTATAACTCTCGATATTAGCTGTAGTTATTTCCTTTCCACTCTCGAATAGTTTTCGGATCTTTTCATCCTTTGCCACCTGGCTGAATGCCATAATCAGTGCTTTGCTTGTTACATTATTTTCAATATTATCGTAGAAATGGGTGATTTCCATTGCATGCATAGGACGTTTGTTTCCAAGATATCCATTCAGAAAATCCTTATGTACAAATTCCACTTTCTCAGGAGCCGGAATTAATGGTGGTTTAATAATTAACCCTTTATACATGAGGATATCTTTTATCTGCTCCATTAAATCCATGGCAGAATCCATACAATGCCTGAAGAATTCCTTTACATCCTTTCTGTAAACAAGTGGGATCGCGATACTGTAAATACTTAATCCTGCTTTTGCCGTATACTTTAAATAATGGACATAAAATTCGTCCATAAACAGTCTCGGAGCACCTAAGTTAACATCCTCATCAGAAAAACCCGCAGGAATGGGAACTCCATCTTTCTCAAAGATCCCTTTAATGATTTCCATGAATTCTTCTGACAGGTGCAAGGCGTTTTCCAATAACTTTTTAATTTCTTTATCTTCCACATGCTGCAGAAAATATTTTAAAATACATGTTGCCATGCTGTTTCCCATGTATGTAGCCCAAAGCTTGCCCATTTCTGCAGATGTTAATTTTTCCTTGCTGCTTGCTTGATGAGAACCTAATTTAATTGGCTTAATTTTTTTCATGGTAATCCCTTCTTTTTTACTTAATATCTCCCTCCTTTAAATTCGTATACTTTAAATATGCATATTAACAGCCTAATATAAGAAAAGGGAGCTTCCGATCCCTTAGATCTTCAACTCCCAGCTAATGAAAAAGTATCTTCCGGTTAGTTGAAACCTAAATATTGGACTAAGAACACTCCACACATCTATCTGATAAAAACGTCCAAAAATGCACATGTCCTCAATGTCGCCCACTCTAATCTTTTTGTATGGCTTACCCGTCCTGGGAGGACATGGTTAGTTTATATAAATAAGCAAGCGATCCAAGCAGGGCAAACACAGCCAAAGCATTTGTCACAGAAAAAAAGCCTATGTCCGCTAACATGTTCCTGATCATTAAAAAGATAGCCATCACCGAAATCATGACAGCCCAGTAAAAATCAAACCTGCCGCTATCCTTTTTCAAAACCAGCCCTCCCTTTATAATCTAGTACGATCTTTAAGGAGTAAAGGTTTCATTGAACGGATAAAAACACAACAAAAAGAAAATACCCCTCCAGGCTCTAATTAACCACCTTCCTATAGGTCAGCCCCTTCCACCTGTCTCACCTTAAGCACCGCCAAAAAAGAGAAAAACCCGGCTCCATCAAGGAAGCCGGGTTTCTCAATACTATTACTTATCTTTCTTTCCATTCCCTTTACCAGGCTTTGCCGGGCCATCATTATTTATTGAGAAAAGAGGCCTTTATCTGTTATATTATTAGCCACCCATATCATATGGATTATCATACTGCACTTTCAAAATTCTTTTTTTCATTATCAGTTTTTATTTCATATTTAAAGGTATCAAAATCACCTTTTTCAATGATTAAAGAAACAATAACTCCACCAATAAGAGCCCAGAAAGGTGAGCTAATACTAAAAAAAGAGACTCCTGACATCGCAATAACTAATGAGAAAAATGCACCAATTTGAAATTTCCTCTCAGTAAAGGTTGCTTGAAGAGAACTTACCAGTACACCAATCATAGCTAGTCCCGCAACAGTTGAGATCAAAGCACCTGGTAAGGCAGTTACAAATGGGACGGCTAAACCAGCAATTAAGCCAAAGCCTCCAAATATTACTGCATTTACAATTACAGAGGCATAGCGCCCTTCCTTATTTTCTCCAGATTCCCTTGACGAACAGATCGCTGTCATTGGCCCTGCAATATTTGCATTATGTCCGCCGAATAGAGATGTAACTATCCCGCCAATTCCGCTCCAAATCGTCATTGAATTAATAGGGGGCTTATATCCTTCTGCCATCAAGACACCTATTGCTTGGGCATTCTCCGCCCCAATTACTAATAAGGTTAGAGGTATAGAAACTGATATGATTGATTCGAAACTAAATGTTGGAAGTAAGATTTGCGGCAGGGTGAATCCTGCTTCCATACTGGATGATTGAAACTCTCCCATTACTGCTGCCAAGATTCCTCCAGCTACAAAAGACATTAATATAGGAGGGACTTTTTTTATATAGCGTGAAGAAAATAAATAAACCAGAATTGCTGTTCCTACTATTAAAGGAGTTCCTTCAAGCGATGTAATCATCCCAGTGCCAAATTTGATCATCGCCCCTACGATCATCGCCATTACAATCGGCACTGGAATCCATTTCATAATTTTCCCTATTAGACCTGAAATCCCCAGAATAAATACGAGAATTCCTGAAACTAAATAGGCTCCTGAAATTTCATTAAGGGAGTAATGCTGAAGGGCACTTGCGACTAACACTGCCCCTGGAATGGACCAGGCTCCCGCAATAGGCTGACGATACTTTAATGCTAAATAAACTCCAATCAAACTTCCGAAGAAATAAACTGCAAACAGCCATGAAACAGTCTGCTCAATGGATAATCCACCTTCAGCAGCACCGCCAATGATAATTAAAGCCGGTCCAGTGCATCCAAAAATCGCCGCTAGTGTTCCAGTACTAAAGGTGTTAATATCTAAATACCTGGGCATCATTCTAAAACTTTCACCCATTGAGTATTTCATATATACCCTCCATTTCCCAATTCAACTTTCCTAAATCCCTTTGAAACTAGGTTTCACCTTATTTCCAAACGACTGTACACCTTCATTAAAATCCTCAGTAGATCGCAGCATTCCATATGCAAATCCTTCTATTTCCATCCCTACACTTAAAGGCGCATCCTGGGAGCTATTTATGACCTTTTTTAACACTTTTAAGGTCATTGGTGAAAGCCTAACAAGATCTTTAACCAATTTATTTACCTCTACTTCTAAATTTTCCTGACTTGTCACAGTTGTTAACAGGCCCCATTGATGTGCTTCATGTGCTGGTATCCGTCTTCCTCTCATTATCATATCCTTTGCACGGCCGACTCCAGCAATTTTGGCAATCCGCTGTGATCCACCACTGCCAGGAATCATGCCAAGATTGATCTCGGGCAATGCCAACTGCGTGGTTTCTGATGCCACTCGAAAATCACATGCCATTGCGATTTCAAGACCTACCCCAAATGTGTACCCCTGCAATTGGGCAATGACGGGTTTGGGAGAACGCTCTGGTGCAGCTACATTCACATGCAATTCTGATAGTACGGATGGATGCTGCTCCATGAATTCTGCAATATTCCCGCCTGAACTGAAGGCTTTTTCACCCGCTCCCTTTATCACTATCACCCTTACATCCTCATCATTATTTAATTCAGTGAAAATTTGATTAAGATGTGAGCGAGCAATAAAACTTAGCGTGTTCATTTTTTCTGGCCGATCTAATGTAATTGTAGCCGTCTTTGCTTCAATATCCTTGTCTACTAAAATATGATCCCATTGGTAAGTATCGTTGTTATTAAGTGCTGTCATTAGCCTACACTCTCCTCTTTTTGTGTTATAGATGGATAATTTTCTTTTAATTTTTTTCTTAAAATTTTCCCTACTGGGCTTTTAGGTATCTCATTTATAAAACAGTAATCCCTCGGCCGTTTAAAGTTTGCCAACCTGCCAGATTCTCTGCAATAGTTGTCCAGATCTGCAGATGAAATTGCTGGGCTTTTACCAACTATAAATGCAACAACCTTCTCTCCAAAACGCTCATCAGGTATACCAACAACTGCAGCCTCTAATACTTCCGGATGTGAAGACAAAACGTCTTCAACCTCAAGAGGGTGAATGTTTTCTCCTCCAGAGATAATCATGTCATCAACGCGGCCAACCACATAAAGATCTCCATCTTCATCTAAAACACCCATATCTCCCGTGAAGTACCAGCCATTTCTAATCGATTTGATGTTTGCATCAGGTCGTTTCCAATAACCTTTAAACGCCTCTAACGAGTCAATATTCACAATAATTTCTCCTGGCGTTCCATGTGGGACAATATCAGCAGGACCTGTTCTTCCTTCAGGGTCAGGTTCAACTATTCTTAATTGCTGGTGGAAACCTGCTTTACCCGCACAACCCGGCTTTTTATCTAAATAGTTACAAATACTGAAAGTATAAACCTCAGTACTACCATAATGATTTACAAAAACATCCGGCTTTAATTTCCTGAAACATTCTTCTGTTAATTCTGTAGTCATGGATGCTCCAGCGTATCCTATTTTTCGAATATTCCGTAAATTATACCTACTAAATTCTTTATGATTTAATAGGTCATGTATAATGGTAGGAACTAAATAAACGCAACTAACCTTTTCATCTTCCATCACTTTTAACATTTTTGATGTATTATTATCAGGAATCATAACCATTTTCCCATTAATAAATGCCATGGATAATAGAGAGCGCATTCCCATGGTGTGATAGAGCGGCATGACACCCAGAGTGCTTTCATGAAGCACATATTGGTTTTGAATAATGTGTGCGATTGCAGCACTGTATTCATTTTTGTGGCTTCTGGGAACCCCCTTTGGCTTCCCCGTGGTTCCTGAAGTGTATAACATTAAACAAATATCATCTAAATCAATATTGGGGAAATCAAACGCCTCTTGATCATGTTTTATAAGCTCTTCATAGGTTATATCTGCACCTTCAGCACCTAAAACGCTTACAAAAAGCGGCTTACTTGAATATGTGCCATTTAGTGCGGCATTTTGGCTGCTTGGCTCAAAAATGACCGCTTTAGCATCAGCATTATTTACACAATACGCCACTTCTTCTGTTGACAGTCGAAAATTTATTGGTGTAAAAATGGCACCTATTTTTTGAATAGCCCAATAAATTACGACCATCTCTAAGCGGTTCTTAAGTATAATGACAACACGATCTCCTTTTTCAATCCCCTGCTTCTGCAATGAATAAGCAAGCTTATTCATTTCTGCTTGTAATTCCTTATAGGATAACCGTCTATCATCTTGAACGATGGCTGTTTTATCAGGAAATCGATTCACTGCAAAATCAAACAGCTTTCCAAGATTCACTAATTGTCACCTTCTTTACATTTATTTATCCCACACGCTTTTTCAATAGCTGCAATAATTCCTGTGTACCCAGTACAGCGGCAAAGATGGCCGGATAACATTTCTTTAATCTCTTGTTTTGTGGGTACTTGGCCATTATTCATCATCTCTAGTGAAGACATTAAAATCCCCGGTGTACAAAAGCCACATTGAAGTCCATGGCACTCTGTAAATGACTGCTGCAAAGCATGCTGTTCTCCATTCTTTGCTAAGCCTTCAATTGTTTGTATGTCTGAACCGTTAGCTTGAACAGCAAACATTAAACAGCTTCGTACGGCTCTACCATTGTAAAGTACCGTGCAGGAACCACAAACTCCATGTTCACAGCCAACATGAGTACCTGTAAGACCTAGATCTTCTCTTATAAAATCACTCAAGAGTTTTCTAGGCTCAGCTTCTGCTCCCACCTCCTTTCCATTCATTAATAGGGAAACGTTCATTTTTTGTTTAAGGGTGAGATTCGACATTTTAAACCTCCTTTCCTAATGCACGGTTATATGCTTTTATCAATGCTTTCCTTGTGAGAACTTTAGCTATATGGATTCTATATTCTTTTGAAGCATGTAAATCATCATCCGGATCAGCATCCATTACTGCAAGCTCTACTGCTCTGTCAATTGTTTCCTCTGTTATACTTTTTCCTTCTAAATATTCCATAGTCCCTTCTGCTAAAAGAGGAATCGCATCCACCCCTCCTAAGACAAGTCTCAATTTATCTACTTTTCCAATTTCATCAACTGATAAAATACAAGCAACTGCTCCTAAAGCAAAATCACCGTGTCTCCTGCTAAATTCTTCAAATGCGTAACCAGTTTGTTCAGTGAGAGGGACATGAATTTCAGTTAATATTTCCTCCGGCATCACCTCTGTTGTTAAATAGGTAATAAAAAACTCATTTATACTTACTTTCCTAGTCTCATCTATACTTTGAATAACGATTTCGGCATTGAGTGCCAAAAAACAAAGAGGCAGTTCTGCGCTTGGGTCTGCATGGACAACACTTCCTCCCACAGTACCTCTATTTCTCGTTTGGACATGACCAATAAATGGAGTAGCTTCTGTGAGTATAGGAACATGGATTTTAACAGCCTCCGACTGTTCGAGTTCCCTTTGCTTTGTAAGTGCCCCAATTTTCAGAAGGCCATCTTCTACTCTGACTCCGTTTAATTCCTTGATTTTGTTAATGTCAATGAGACACTCCGGTTCTGACATTCTCATATTTAATATAGGAATAAAACTTTGCCCGCCGGCAATGATTTTCCCTGTATCTCCATATTCATCTAAAAGTTTCACTGCTTCCTCTATTGTTGAAGGACTATAGTAAGCAAATGCTGCTGGTTTCATATAATTGTCCTCCTTTCTAGTCAGCAATATTTACTTTATCCAGCTCTCTTTTAATCTTTTTAAAAAAGTCTTTAATAATCAGTTTTGCAACACCACCTAACATACGCTGACCAATTGAAGCGACTTTTCCACCTACAGCGGCCTCATAAGTATACCTAAGCTCTGTATTTTCATCGTCCACCGGAACTAAATGAATGGCTGCTTCGGCATCTACAAATCCTGGTGCTCCTTCACCATGAACAATTAACTTATAGGAGTGAGGAGGCTCCAGGTCCGCAAGACGAATGGTTGCATCATATTTCCCTTTTACTGCAGCAACCCCAACGGATAAGTCTGCCACATACACATTGGTTTCTTGTTTATATAGATCTTTGCACCCCATAATGCAGTTTTTTAATACTTCCGGATCTAATAAGCTTGAAAAAACTTTATCCAGATTTCCGTTCAGCTGAATATTTCCTTCACCATTCATGACAATTCCTCCTTAGGTTAAATTTGTATCGGTTTCTTATTATGAATTTTTGACCAAATCCGATTTGGAGATAAAGGAAGTTGGTCAATCGAGATATTAAATGGTTTTAAAGCGTCTGTAACTGCATTTGCGATAACAACCGGAGCACTCATTGTGTTTCCTTCGCCTAACCCTTTTGCTCCAAGAGGGGTTAGGGGGGAAGGTGTTTCAATATGCTTTATGGTCACATTTGGGATTTCTGTCGCCGTAGGACATAAGTAATCCATAAAACTTCCAGTTAGAAACTGCCCCCTTTCGTCATATGCAAGTTCTTCATAAAGTGCGGCTCCTAGTCCGTGTGCTAAACCACCCATTATTTGACCTTCCACAATATTTGGATTTAATAGTTTCCCAGCGTCATGGATTGTGGTATAGTCAATAATTTTTACTTCACCTGTATCAATGTCCACTTCCACTTGAACAGCGTCAAACACAAATCCATAAGTAACTGATCCATTAACAAGATCCATTTCATTAGGTGACTCCGCTGCAGATAATGTATAAAATGCAGATTCATGGATACCTGGTTCAATACCAGCGGGAAGGCCTTGAGGATTCCAATGTGCCAAACCTACTAATCTCTTAATGGAGATACTATTCGAAGGATTTTTTTCTGCAAATACCTTGCCTTCTCTCATGACCAACTCGTCCACTGTGGTATTTAATTGGTTTTTGGCAATTTCTAAAAGTTTCAATCTTACTTTTTGTGCTGCTTGATAAACGGCACTAGAACCTATTGGAGCAAACCTGCTGGAATAACTACCTGAAGCTACTGACCATGGGCTTGTTAACGTATCCAATTCAGCAATAACCCGGATAGAAGCAGGATCAACACCTAGCACGTCTGCAACGATTTGGGAAGTAACTGTTTCGTGTCCTTGCCCCGTTGGTACCGTACTGATCCGGACTGTGACTCCACCCATGGGATCTATCGATACCGTGGCACCTTCAGAACAGCCTGATTTCGGCAATGATTTTGCTCTCTCTTCCGGCGTCAAAGCAATGGTCACGTAACCCATATTCGACCCGGATGGCTCAACGATGCTAGCAAACCCCACCCCCAGATATTTCCCATTTTCCCAGGCTTCTTTCTGTTTTTCTTTAAAGCCATCATAATCAATTGATTCAAGTGCAAGATGCAATGCCTTATGATAATCCCCGCTATCGTATATTCCCCCTGAAGCTGTATGATAGGGAAATTCTTCTTTCGTAATTAAATTTTTCTTTATGACTTCAATCACATCCAGATCCAATTCAGCTGAAATGATTTGTATCATTCTTTCAAGAGGAAAATAGTGCTGAGGACCGCCATAGCCTCTTATAAGCCCCGTTGGACTTTTATTCGTAACGACTGCAATCGCTTCCATTTTCACGTTTTGAATTCGATAGGCTCCAGTTGAATTTGAGTGTGTTCTATATAAACAAGCAGGTTCGGGGGCACGTATATAACCGCCAACACTATCCGCATATTTCATTTTCAAACCCATAATGGTTCCATCTTTTTTTACAGCTGCATCAATCCAGGTTACACGATCTGTACCACTGGAACTTGCCATGAGGTGTTCTTGTCTGTCTTCCGCCCATTTAACTGGTACATCCAATATTCTTGACACTACTCCGATTAAGACCATATATGGAAATACTCCTGATTTGATACCGTAGCTTCCGCCTATATCCTTTGGCGTAATAATCCTCAGTCTATTGCTTGGCACCCTTAGTGCTGCAGTCATGACGGAATGAAGTGTAAATGGTCCATGAAAATTTGACCAAATGGTATACGCACCTTCACTTTTTGTATAATTCGCGATTACTCCATAATTTTCCACTGGAGTTGCACTAACCTTAGGAAAAGTGAATTTTTTCCTTACAATATAATCTGCACTTTTAAATGAATCCTCGACATTTCCGTATTGGAATACACGATGATTAACTATATTCGTACCTGCTTCTTCATGAAGAACGGCTGACTTAGACGAAAGAGCATCTTCAATTTGGACTACAGGATCCAGCGGTTCGTACTCGACTTTTATTTTTGCGAGAGCATCTTCTGCAATATAACGATCTTTAGCCACAACAACTGCAACAGCTTCTCCCACAAACCGAACCTTATCTACTGCAATGGGGTAGTATTTTATTGGTACCTTTACGCCCACTGGAAAAGGATTGGTTAAAGCTTTTACATGTTCTCCAACAACCACTCCTATTACACCAGGTGTTTTTGCCGCTTCTTCTGGAAGAATCGCTTTAATACGGGCATGTGCATGGGGGCTTCTAAGAATCGCAGCATAGTGGATATTTGGCAATGGCGAAAGATCATCAATAAATGTTCCTTCACCGGACACTAACCTAGCATCTTCTATTCGTTTCACGGGCTTACCTACATAGGTCAATTTCATTCCTCCTTTTTAATAGTCTTCTATAATCTTCAATGGTATCGATGTCCTCCGGAGCTTTTTCATCCTCATAATAAATGTGCGCCTTTTCTTTATTAGCACTAATAAGTAATTTTGCTCCTTGATCTCCCTTGAGGTTCAAAAGCTCCTTGAAATACAATTCACCAAACAAAATAGGATGCCTGATTTTCCCTTTATATGAAGTTATAATTAAGGGATTTTTTGATACGAGGTACTTTTTAATTACTCCGTTCATTACTTCTACTTTAATCTCGGGCTGATCTGCTAGAGTTATCAACAAAGCTTCACAAGTTGAAGGCAAGCTTTTAATTGCTGTTGCTAAGGAGCTGCTAATCCCAAGTTTAGGACAAGGGTTCCAAACTATGTTTACTGGCAAATCACGAATTTCACTTTCCAGTTCAGGAAAATCTCTATTCAATACAACCATCGTTTTAGTGGCCATATTAGCCGATATCTTTTTGACGGTGTACTTTAGGATTGTTGATCCATCTTCAAGCTTTTTGAGTAACTTATGAGTTCCCATCATCCTCGTTGATTGACCAGCGGCTAAGACCACGTTCCAGATTTCAACCTTCATCTATTGGACCAATTCTTTTAACCTTTGATTTGAAGCATGAATTGAATCCTTTTTCCATTTAAGCGGTTGGCTGCTTGTTTTACTTTTGTGCCCCATAATTTCTGCTGCGATACTCAGTGCTATTTCCTCAGGTGTCTCAGAGCCTATATCAAGGCCTATTGGTGAATATATCTTTTCAGAAGCTTTTGCAGGGATATTGAACCCTTGTGCTTGTAGATCATTTTTAAGATTGTTGAACCTTCTCTTTGGACCCAATAGGCCTATATAGGAAAGATTCATCAGGAGCAATCCTTTCAGGTAAATAAGATCTTGTTCATAATGGTGAGTCATGATAATTGCATAAGAATTTTCACTCGCATTTAGACCTTCCGGAAATTCTCCCGGCGGGACTAATTTCAATTCATCTGCGTAAGGAAAGTTATCCTTATTTAAATATCCAGGACGATGATCCACTATTGTTACTCTCCAATCTAATAACTTTAATTGATCTATTAATGATGATGCATCTGGTCCTGATCCGAAAATGATGATATCAGGTTTGGGTGTAATCGTTTCCAAAAATATAGTTACTTTTTCCTTTTTTCCATTCACACTAATTGAATAATTTTCTATAATTCTGCTTGACATAATCTTTAAGAGAGGCAACTCAACATTTTCTAAGATAGTTCCCGGCAGAAGCGTATTATGATTACTTGATTCAATGACTGTACAGACTGAATATGATTCCTTACTTTGATATTGCTGTTTTAATACTTTGAATTGCTTTTCAGCTGATTCTTTATTATTTTCAGGATCTATAAGCGAAAGCCAAACGGTTATGACGCCATTACACCCAACACCTAACCCCCATGGCACATTATCATCATTTCTTAAGTCATAAATAATCTTTCTTGGTTTACCTGTCTCAAACACTTCTCTTGCATGTTCAAGCAAGTCTTGCTCAATGCATCCACCGCTAAGAACACCATAGGCTGTTCCATCTGTTAAAATTAGGCTTTTTGCTCCGACTTGGCGGTAGGAAGAACCCTTTTTATCAATGATAGTTGCTAAGATTGCTTTTTCATTATTTTGAATGCATCTATTAAGTTCACTTATAATCAAACTCCTTCGCCCCTTTGAATTTATTAATTGAATTATATGAATATTTATAACATTAAGGTTTCAATATATTTGCAAATGAACTTTTAAAATACTATTAAAAAAAGGACAAATCCCGAAATGGGACTTATCCTTAGATTTATTATCTTTTATTACTTTATAAAAAGACTTCTATATTCAGATGGTGTACAGCGTTCACTTTTTTTAAAGGTCGTTGCAAAATACCCGGAACTAGTAAAACCTATTTGATGTGCGATTACCTCAATAGGTAAAGAGGTCATTTTGAGTAATGACTTTGATTGTTCTATTCTATATGCCGTTAAATACTCGATAAAAGTTACGCCCATTTCTTCCTTGAATAAACGGCTAAAATGGGAAGGGCTCAAATAGACAGAGTCTGCAACCTGATTTAGTGTAATTGGATTTTTAAAATTCCCTTGAATGTATTGAATAGAAGATTCAATTGGATGAGCAAGATCGACATTTGCGGTATCTTCCCTCTTTCCAGTAAAATGGTTTGTCTCCCTTGATAGACTATGGATAATTATACGCTCAAACACCTGCTTGATTTCACTTCTTGACACAGGTTTTAGCAAATATGCTGAAAATCCTAGATTAATAGCACTTTGGACATATTCAAATATTTCTAGCTGAGTATAGATTATTACTGAAATTCCTGGATCCCACCGCTTTGCTTCTTTTCCAAGTTCGAAACCGTTGTTGCCCGGCAAGGAGATTTCTACTATAAGGATGGAAGGCTTTAGCTGTTTTAGCATTAACAGTCCCTTCTCATATGTATCTGCTTCATGTACAGAAAAATAGTGATATTCACTGGAAGCGATAAACTCACGAAGGAAATATCGGCTTTCGTATTCATCATCTACAATTAGCATATTGGGCATTTTAAGCCTCCTGCCTAATTCATTTTTATTATTTTGCTTTTAAATGATAAAAATTTGAAAGTCCACCCTATTTTTAATAATTTGATTTAATTTTTTTGCGCATTATTTTTCCTACAGCTGTTTTTGGAAAGGATGCTTGAAAAATATATTTTCTCGGCCGTTTATAGTTTGATAATTTAGGATGTCTTTTGCAAAATAAATCCAATTCATTTACGGTCAAAGATGGATCACTTGGGACGATATATGCAACCACCACTTGTCCCCAGCGTTCATCGTCTTCCCCAACCACAACAGCTTCCTGTACCTTCTGATGTTCTAATAGTACAGACTCAACTTCTATAGGATATATATTATCTCCTGCGTGAAGAATCATTTCATCCAGACGCCCTACCACAAACATATCTCCATCTGCATCTTTGTATCCTAAATCCCCTGTATAAAACCAATTCTGAATCACACATCTTTTCGTATGTTCTGGTTTATTCCAATACCCTTTAAATGATTCAGGAGAGCCGATATGAACAATAATTTCACCTATTTCACCATCATTAACGGTGTCCGCAGGTGTCTTAGAACGGCTTATATCAGGTTCAACAATCCTTATATTTTGATGGATGCCTGGCTTCCCAACACATCCAGGCTTTTCCGAGATATGATCGCAAAAGGAATAGGTGTAAATTTCTGTGCTTCCATAGTGGTTAATAAAATACTTGGGCCGGAATACTTCCATACATAAACCGATTAATTTGCTTGTCATAGGAGCTCCTGCATACACAATAGTGCGCAATTCATTAAAATTCGATTTATTCGATTCAGACAATGTTGCCATATCGTGATACATATTAGGGAGAAGATATAGACAATTTATTTTTTCCTGCTCTATTAATTTAATAGCCTCATAAGAATCGAAATCCCGAAGAATGATGAAGGTACCGTTTAACAGCACCATACTTAGCAGGGACCGCAATCCCATTGTGTGGTACAGTGGTATTACCCCTAACGTGGAGTCATGCCACTCATAATGACATTGGAAGATATGGGCAAAAGCAGCTGCATATTCATTTTGATGCGAACGTGGAACACCTTTTGGATTACCTGTTGTTCCAGAAGTATATAAGATGACGGCTAAATCACTTTCAATGATTTGATTGGGAGTAAAGTCGTAAGGTTCTTGTTTTTTTAGTTCTTCATAATTAATATCTCCGTCATTTCCATCTATATTTATAAATACTGGCCGTTCTATAAATCTTTTTTTGTTAATTAAATACTCAGTCGAAGCATCGTAGATAACGAATTTCGACTCTAAATCACTTAAACAATAATGAACGATTTCTTGGGATTGTCTAACATTTATTCCTGCATAAATAGCGCCCAGCTTTTGAATGGCCCAAAAGATTACCACTGTTTCAAAACGGTTTTTCAAAAGCACAGCTAATCTGTCGTGTTTATTCACTCCAAGTTTGTGTAAGGAAGAGGCCACATTGTTGACCTCTATCCCCAGCTGGCGGTATGTATACCTTTTATCCCCTTCTATTATTGCAACCTTATGAGGATGTCTTTCAATAGAATATTCAAATATTGTACGCAGATCCAAAGAAATTCCTCCTTTATAATCTTTAACTACATAAAAATTCGCTAAATTGCGGAGAAACCCTTTTATACAAACGATACCCAAAATGTCACGTTCCTATGAAACAAATGCCACCTAAACATCTACCAAAACTCAAAACTTTTCTTTTTCAAGGTTAAATGTTCTATTTGCATGATTCTGATTCGATTTAGCACCGATCTATTATTAGAAGGATGCCCCATCCTATTTCAAAACTACTCCCCCAAAAAAGAAAACCCGGCTCCACCAAGGAAGCCGGGTTTCCAAATACTATTACTTATCTTTCTTTCCATTCCCTTTACCAGGCTTTGCCGGGCCATCAGGGGTTTCGTTATTTTGCGGAGGCTGTTCGCCTTTTTTCAGCTTGTACAGTTCGACCGTCTTGGTTGTTTTGTTGCCTGCCAGGTCCTCTGCTTCAAACGTGAAGACGTTTAAGCCTTCCTTCAATGAGAGTTTAATCTTTTTGAACTCTTTTTCAATTGGTCTCATTGCGTATGGTTCCTGGAACTCCTGGTAAAATAGCTCGCTGCCGTCCTGATAGAAGCGGAGCTGGTCAAAATTATCTGTCACTGTGATGTTGATGACAGGGTCTTTTTTGTTGTGCTTAATGTATTTGCTTGAAGGCAGTCCATCGATTTCGACAGTCGGACCAGTCGCATCTACGATAATTGTGCGCTTGAAGGAAATTGCATTATTCGCAGTATCAACGGCTTTCACTTCCAGGCTGTGAACGCCATCTTCAAACGTCATCTTTGTTTCAAACTCATACTGGCCTTTAGCTTCATTGTACTTGGTTTCAATTGGAGTTCCAGCAATGGAGAATTCCTTCATGCCAGACTCTTCTTTAATCGTTCCGCTGACAGTCAGTTCATTCGTGTTATACACTTCAAGTGCCTCAGGCTCTTCAAGGTACACGTATGGAACGGTCTTGTCATTGCTCACTTCGCCCACTTCCACAGTCGCTGCTGATGAGTTGCCGGCAAAGTCATAGGCTACAACCTTAACATTGGTGCCAGCTTCCAACTCTTCCGGAAGTGTGAATTCTTCGGTATCTCCGCTTAGCGCTTCATCCAGAATGGACTCTTCCTCTACGAAAATATCAATATACGAAATGCCGGAGCCTTCAGGGTTATCAGCAGCTTCAATCTTAAGTGCTGTGTTGCCTTCGATCAGCTCAGCCTGAATGCTTGGCGCAGCCGTGTCCACTTTTACAGGGATTTTCACGGATTGCCATTCTGCCCCTGCATAATCAATAACAGACTTAATTTCAAAATAATACTGTCCATCCTGTGCAATCTGGTTGCTGATTTTTCCATCCCAGCCCCAAGACGGGTTAAGCGTGTATGTTGCACCACGGCCGCCATCGTAATAATGCTTGCGGAGGCTGTTTTCCGTGCGCAGCTTGCGTAACGTTTTTCCATCCTCATCTGTAATCGCGAATTCTACTTGTTTCGCATTTCTAAGGAACGAAAGAACCGGAATTAATTGATCCTGAACTTTGTCCCCATTCGGAGAAATCGCAATGGCTTCACCGTTGAAAGAATCATTTACCGGGTCGTATCCCAAATATGTGTAGCTGTCAGCTGACTCAGAAACAGCTCCTGCCATTCCGTAGAATGAACTGTCATCATACTTCATGCCGTCAAGGATCGGAGCTTTATCCCAATCACCCTTGAAGCCTACATATGGAACCGTTAACTGCGGGTTCACATCAGCTGAATCTGTCAACGTGACATATCCTTCAACAAAGTATCCATTAGGGAATACCTCGTTAATGTCAAGCGGAGTTTCCCAATCTCCTGTCACTGAAGGTTCTACCACTTTTGCATTGCTCACATCCACACTTACTTTAAAGCTTACAGATCCATTCGCAGGAACGGTTACCTCTGCTGAATCCTGGCCATCCACTTTTACAGAAGCATCTAAAATCTTCTGAGCTTCAAGCTCATCTGCTGCCCAGCCCATCTCTCCATAGGCTGCAAAGTCAGTCTGAAGATTAGCCGCCACATCATATGCTACATCTTCATCACTGAAATTTTGTGCTTTTAACGTGAATTCAAACGTATTGCCAACCTCTTTTAAAGCTACCTTCCCTTCATTCGTTGAAGCCTCCGTCACAATCACAGGAGAAGACAATGCCGAATGAAGCTGCATGATGCCCGATCCCTGGCGGCGTGGAGAATAAGGGATATTCCATTCAAATGCACTGTTAACGGTTCCTTTATCAATAACTGGTGCCGCTGTATTCATCATCAGGTTCTTCGCAACGTTGACACGGTCAAAGCCGGTTACGCCAAACTCGTTATCCACGCGCTCAAGAACAAGTGCTGCACCACCAGAAACATGAGGAGCTGCCATGGATGTACCGCTCATCATTCCGTACTGGTTATTCTCAAGAGTAGAATAAATTTGTCCGCCTGGAGCTGTAATTTCAGGCTTGAAGTCCAGGTTAGGCGTTAATCCCCATGAAGTGAAGGCGCTCATTTTGCCTGCTTCAGGGTTTGCAGATTTCGTCTTTTCTCCGTTGAACGTAAGATTGACTGTCTGTCCATCCTGAAGAGCTGCTGCCAGCTTGTCACCATCATTTTTCAGCATGAACAGCTGCGGGATGGTAATGGACGGATCACTTGCCATGTTGACATATCCGTCTGCATTGTTGTAGATAATGACACCAAGTGCTCCAGCTGCCTGGGCATTGATCGCTTTATCAACAAATCCCAGCTCTCCGCGCTGAATTAATGCGTATTTCCCAGCAACTCCGGAAAGCTCTTCAGGCTTGCCCAGTCCGCCGTATGCCACTTCAAATGTTTTCTTTTCTACATCGTTCGGGTGAACATTTGATGCTGATAGGAATGCAGCTTTTCCAGACTCTTCACCGAATTGGTAGTTCACTGCATCCAGATCCATGAAGCTATTTTCAATGGATGCAACCTGCAGAGAATCATAGGATACACCAGGTGATCCGCTGACACCGATATCGGGATTTTCACTGCTTGGATTCGCAAATCCATTTCCAAAGTGAGCAGAGTTCCCAGCAGAAATAGACATTAAAATGCCGTTTTCAACTGCTCTGGCAATCGCTTTTTGCTCAGCTGATTCAGGGCTCACAAAACCAGCTGTAGAACCAAGGCTCATGTTTAGTACATCTGCACCAAGTACGATCGCATCATCAATTGCCTTTACATAAATATCGCTGTATGTAGAAGGCATATTCGGATCATTTCCGAATACTTTAAGTGCAAGGATCTGGGCTTCAGGGGCGACCCCTTTAATACCGCCGTTTTCCTCATCGCCATTTGCTCCGACAGTTCCGGCAACGTGCATTCCATGCATGGAAGCATCCGGGCCGATATCGCGGATTGTGTCATTTTCATCCATATAATTGTATCCATATGGAACTTTTTCAGAATAATATTTTCCTAGAAGGCCATTATCTTTTTTAAACTTGTTGATTTCGGCCTTCGTTAATTCTTTTTCAGTGTCGCCGGCTAAAACCATATCGCGGTGAGAAGGATCCATTCCGGTATCAATGACGCCGACTACCATTCCCTCACCTTTAAATCCATAATCACGCCAAGCTTCCTGAGCCTGTACGAGCTCTTTGCTGTAAACCATATCCGGTTTTTCCTGCGGCTTTTCGTACTCGTTCACCACTTGTACCTCTGCCACTTCCGGCATTTCTTCTACAAGCTCAATGTCGCCATACATCATTTCAGCACTAAAGCCATTTACGATTGTAGTAAAGCTTTCGCGTTCAATCATCTTCACTCTATTCTTTTTGGCGCGATCCTTTACCTTCTGCTGTTCAGACAGCTTTTCATTTTTCAGCTTCTGCTTTGTTGCATCTGGAAGTTCTTTATACTTCTTCTTTTGCTTTTGGGCATAAAGGACAGAAGGCTCTGTCTTCATCTCCACTATGACTCGGACAATATCTGTTTTCTTGTACTGCTTGTCCAATTCACTTTTCTTAATTTCCTGGACGGTCTTGCGGTTTTCATCTCCCTTGGTGCTCGGTGATTTTTCAGGCAGCACAGCCCCCGACACCGAACTGGAGAAGATTAGCATGAACATTAATAAGGCCACTGCTGATCTTTTAATCCTCATCCCTTACCTCCTAGTTCTATTATTCAGAATTTTTTTAATACACTATAAAGGTAACAAAACCAAATTTTTCATATAAGAATCAAAAGACCCGATTAACAGCTTTCGAAATAGGGAATTAGAACTATTTTTCACGAAAAATGATGTTGAATATTTTCATAATTTAACTGAATATGAGATTTATTGTAAGTAAAACAGGACAGTGGAGCATGTCGTATGACACAGTCTGGCTTAAGCCATTCGAACATATCTTTGTCCCAATAAAGATTCCTTCCCCAAAAAGCAGAAGAGGCATAACCAGACAGCAGAACTGCCGGGTTATACCTATACAATTTCTTATAGACTTTTAAAAAGACGCTTCATTACTGAAGCCAGATTCTATGCTTATGAAACACTTGTGAAACAAGATTTTTCGGGTGGTGCCTGTCACCAGGTCAAATTACAAGCCCTCCATCTATACTCAAAATTGTTCCCGTAATAAAGCGAGCTTCTTTTGAAGCCAAGAAAGCATAGCCGTTTGCTATATCTTCCGGTCTGCCCATTTGATTCAAGGCTGACTTTGCTTTCATGATGTCTTTTACTTTATCAGGCAGAACGCTGGTCATGTCCGTCTCGATAAATCCAGGGGCAATGGCATTGACACGAATCCCGTATTTACCCAGTTCCTTCGCCCAGGTTTTAGTCATGCCGTTTACTCCCCATTTAGCAGCAGCATAATTGGACTGGCCAAAATTGCCGTATAGCCCTACAACAGAAGAGGCATTAAGAATAACTCCTTCTCCCTGATCCTTCATTATTTTTGCTGCATACTGGCCGACATTGAAAACACCCTTTAGATTTACATCAACGACCTGATCCCACTGGGATTCTGTCATATTTACCAGCTGTGCATCCTGAACAATGCCGGCATTGTTTACGACAATATCTACACGGCCGTACTGTACCAGCGTTTCTTCAAATAACTGACTGACTTCATTCCGATCTGCCACATTGCATACAATATAGATGGCTTCTCCATCGCCTTTTCTAATTTCCTCTGCCCTATCCAATAGTTTCTGCTCATTTAAGTCAGCTAAGACTAATTTTGCCCCTTCTTCTGCAAATTTCTTAGCTATGGCTGCACCAATACCTTGTGCTGCACCGGTAATGACAGCAACCTTGCCTAATAATTTCATTTTTATGTTCCTTTCATTTGAAAGTATTCCTTCTCTTCTTTATCCTTCAACTGCCTCTTTGGAACTGGTAACTGCCTTTTGCTCATTTTCTTCCTGAGCATAGTCATCCTGAATACTTGAAATAGCCTTTTTGGTTGAGCTGCTTATTTCGATCTCAAAATAAGGTTCATACGCTTCCAGCGGTGCTTTCTTGCCAATTTTAACAGCAATTAAAACGCATACAAAGGCAGCTGCCAGAGCAATGATAAATGGATTAGTTGCTCCTAATACCTTTGCAATGATATACACTGCCGTACCTACAATTATGTTGGCATATGCACCCGCACTGTTCATTCGCTTCCAATATAGACCTAAATAGACGACAAAGAAGAATGCTGCGCCGAATCCTCCGTATACATACGTGAATCCCATTGCCAGCAGCACAGGCGGTTTTATTGCGCTCACCACAGCTAAAACGCCAAGTGCCAGAACCGTATATCTTAAATGCTTTTTCGAATTTTCCTCTGTTGTTTTCGAAGTGAATATGTTTTTGTAAATATCATAGTAAAGTGATGTCCCGCAATGCAGCAGCATAGAGTTAGCAGTCGATACGGCTGCCGCACATAAAGCGACTAAGGTAAGTGCTCCCACTAAAGGATGCGCATATTCCGTGATCACCAGCGGCATAATATAGTCCGTGGTTTGTCCTGCCGGCAGGCTGGGAATCAATGTTTTCGCACCTAGTCCAATAATGATTAACGGAACGAAAATGGCGATTAGCAGAACGACTGAGATCATCATCTGCATGATGGCTACTTTAATGCTTTTAGGAGCCAGCATTCTGGCTACCCAGTGAGGGGAGACGGCAGCTCCAAGTGAATTGGAAATAAAAATAGAAAATAGAGCGCCCAGGCCAAAGGATCCAACAGGTGACAATAAAACACCTTCTGCCAGATTCTCTCCTCCAACAACGGTTGGTGCAGTTGTTGCCGCCAGGGTATCATAAATATTGGAGAATCCTCCTGCTGCGGCCAATACAGCGACAGCCCCCAGAACTACACCTAAAATGATTAAAATGGTGTTCACAGTATCTGTAACAGCTACTGACCAGAAGCCTCCTATGCTTGTAAAAAGAAGGAAAACAAGAAATGCAAAAATAGCTATTTCGTATTTCATGCCTGTAATAGTTGAAAAAACAATTCCAAACCCCACTACCTGCAGATGCGTAAAAACAAAATATCCAACGAGCATAAGTGCCGCAACCAGTGTCCGCAATTGGCTATTCTTTTTTAATGGTTCATATCGGAGATGAATAAATTCTGGAAAAGTTTTTGCCGGTGATTCCGGCCTTCTGACTTTATAAGCAACAATCGGGATTAAAGCTGTGCCGAAAAACCATCCAGCAACCCACCCTATAATGGCTGCCACTCCCGAACTGTACAAGTATCCCGGAACCCCCATAACAGAGGCAACACTTACCCAGGTGGCAACAGATGTGCCAACCCCAATAAATAAGCCCATTCGGTGCCCGCCTGTTGTAAAGTCTGACATGGATTCAACATTCTTTAAGCTTTTCAGACATGTCCACACGATAAATAATAAATAAAATGCAAAAACTGCGATATACCACATACCTGTCACCACCTCCTATTTAAATAGTTTTCCGGAATATCCCCAGCGTTTTACTTTTGACTTTTCGACTTTATAACACAGAACTGTCCCGAAAATCAGTGAAAAAGCGATTGTGGCACCCCAAATCAACAATACTATAGCCATGGGTTATCTCCCCTCTACAAGCGTACTTGGTTTATTTTTCAATTTCTTATTTAAGGATTCAAAAAAAAGCAAATTATCAGAAAAAACAGGAGCTGCTTTCCTATTTTCAGCATCCGATACCAGCTTCACAACTAAATCGTTATAAGGAGTTGGAATACCAAATTCTTTCCCTTTTTTCGAAACATGGCCATTAATGAAGTTAATTTCTGTCTTCACTTTCCGTACTAAATCCTGCAGCATGCTCGCTTTCAGATTTCGGTGTGGAGACCAAACCTCATGGTAAAAACCCATTTTCTCACTAACCTTTTGACCTTCCTTCAGTTCCAGGAATTCCATGTCTTTTCCCTGCATATTGGTTAATTGGATCCCTTTCGCATGTGCAACTTTAATGGTTTCATCCGCAATATAAGCCAGGCTTGTCATTGCTTCCTTATTCGACAGAACATCGCCGAACGTACAGCCGAGTGCCGCTGACATACCGCTGAATGTCGTATTCATTAATAACTTTGTCCATTTGATTCCGTTAATATTGGATGTGATTTTGCAATAGCCTACATGTTCCAATACCGCTTTTACATCTGATAAGCGGGAGGTGATTTTTCCGTCCGTTTCCCCTATCTCAAATGCATATTTCTTTACAATCTCCCATTCTGTAGTCAGTTCAGACTCCCCCGGCCCTTTCCATGTTGCTCCAAAGCCAACAGCCCCGCCAATCGTCCTTTTTCCGCCAACTATGGAAGCAACATACTCTTCAGGAATTCCGTTCTGAAGCGTACAGACAATGCTGCTTTCATGCAGATAAGGAAGTAATTGATGAAGAGATTCATAGGTAAATACCTGCTTGGTTAATAGAAATACTAAATCATATGGGCTGCTGATTTGATCTGGTGTCAATGCATTGACAGGAACCGTTTTATTTAGAAAACCTGAAAGCTTTGCACCGGATTGATTCAGCATATTTACATGACTTTCATTAATATCAATTAAATCTACTTTTTCTCCTCCTTCCGCCATTAGTGCTCCAATAATTGTTCCTAAAGAGCCTGCACCCATAATCGCAATATTCATAATACCCCCCCTATTCTTAATAATTTTTGGCACCCTTCAGCGATGAAACTAGACTGCCTCTATTCAGATTATCAATCCCTAAGATTTTTCTGGCCTCCGCTGGAGTTGCAACCTCTCTCCCCAATGTTTGGGCCAGGTTCGCTATTCGATTCACAAATTGAGCATTTGTTTCAGCTAATTCACCTTTTCGATAATAGACACTATCCTCCATTCCTACCCGAACATGTCCGCCTAATAGAATACTCATTGTATTGATGGTTAACTGATCTTTACTTGCACCAATTGCCGACCATGTAGAACCTTCCGGAATACTGTCTATTAAAAACATCAAGTTTTTAGGAGTTGCCGGCATACCTCCATGAACACCCAATACGAATTGAAAATGGAATGGATCATTAATCAATCCCTTTTTAGCAATCCTTAACGTATTGTGAATCATGCCGACATCAAAAATCTCAATCTCCGGCTTGATTTGCCGTTCTTTCGTAACAGCAGCCAATCTTTCCAGGAACTCAGGCGTATTGTGAAAGACACCCGAGCCAAAGTTCATGGTCCCTGCATCAAAAGTAGCCATTTCAGGGTTTAATTCACACACCTTTAGCCGATCTTCATCATCATTTCCGATTCCCCCGGCAGTTGTTAAATTTAAAATAATATCGCATTTTTCCTGGACTCGGTCAATAACTTCCTTATACGTATCCAGATTAAGTGTGTTTTCTCCCCTATGATCCCTTACATGAATATGAGCAATAGCCGCCCCCTCTTTCCATGACTCATAAACAGAGTCCGCAATCTCTTTTGGTGATAAGGGCACATAAGGGGTATGTTCCCGGGTGGTTTGTGCTCCTGTTGGGGCTACTGTAATAATTAATTTTTCCATTGTTTGATCCCTCTTTCTGCAAAATAAATTCTTCTCTTTCTGTAAATGCAATTTCCATGCCAAAAGTAAAAGGGCGATAAACTCACTTTTTTCTAAAAATCAACGTAAAAAACCGATGATAAAATTCATCGGTTTTTAAATAATCCGACTATTCAGTTCTTTTATCAGGCATATATTCCGATGAAATATTTCATCAACTCTGATTCGTTTTTGCATCACTTAAATTAATTCCCAGCCTTTTAGCCTTTTTTACGATAGTAGATTGGTCAACTTCTAAAATAGCGGCTGCTTTTCTTGTGCTTCCATAAAGTTTTATTGCCTTTTCAATTGTCTCTTTCTCAACGTTTTCCACTATTTTCTTTAAACTGAGACCTTCATTTATTGTTTTTGCCCCATCCAGTTCAATATTTAATAACTTCATTGCATGGTCAGCACTAAACCTCTTAAATTTTTCCGAAACGATCACCATTCGTTCTACCACATTTTGAAGCTCTCTTATGTTTCCAGGCCAGTTATACTCTTTAAATACTTCGAATACATCCTTTTCTAAAATCACTTCTTTACTATATTTTGTATTATAAATGTCCAAATAATGTCTGACTAATATCTCAATGTCTTCTGCACGTATCCGAAGCGGAGGAATATGAATCGGAAATACATTTAGCCGAAAATACAAATCTTCTCTAAACTTCCCTTCTTTTACAAGATCATATAAATTGCAATTGGTTGACGCCAGGATTCGGACATTGAATTTAATCGGCTTTGTCCCTCCTAGACGGGTTACTTCTTTTTCCTGGATAATCCTTAACAGCTTCGATTGCAGTTCAATTGGCATCTCCCCAATTTCATCTAACAGCAAAGTGCCTTTATCAGCTAATTCAAACATGCCAATTTTCCCTTTACTGGATGCTCCAGTAAAGGAGCCGCCTTCATAGCCAAACAACTCAGACTCCAGGAGACTTGCAGGAATAGCTGCACAATTGATTTTTATAAACGGCTTGCCCTTCCTCTCACTATTCATATATATTTCATTGGCGACAACTTCTTTTCCAACTCCTGTTTCTCCCGTTATAAGGACCGTAACATCTAAATTGGCTACCTGGTGAATCATTTGGATAACAGGCTTCATCTCACGGCTTACTCCAATTAAACTTTTGGATGTCTGTAATTTTCTGAGATGTTCAATTTCATATTGGTTTTTTAGCTTGTCTTTTTCAACCTCTTGCATACGTTTCTCTGAAGCTGCTAATTTTTCATGCATCTCCAATAGATCCGACATATCACGATTAATTACCACAACTTTTTTGATATCGCCCTTATGGTCAAAGATTGGATTGCCGGAAGTTAGAACTTTGACCCCTGTCCGGATTTCAGCTACTGCATTAATTGGCTTTTTTGTTCGAATAATTTCAGGAGTGATGGCATTCTTATACAGACCTTCCTTCATCAGATCTTCCACATACTTATTCAAAACAAGTTCAGGAGCCAGCCCGGTTATTCTGCTGTAAGCCTTATTTACATATAACGTCTTTCCTTCTCCGTCTGCGATATAAATTCCATCATAAAGCTCATCACAAACCTGTTTATAGTCTCCTTCGTTTAACTCTTTAATTTCTTCTAAAATTTTCATAAGACCATTTTTAATCTCTTTTTGATCCAAAGACGTCAGTGACGAACTTATTACTGTTTCTATCAATCCTTTTAAAAACTCCTGTGAAGAAAACAGTTTATCTCTTGACATAAAATTCTCACACCCATTTAACTTACTGATTTTTTCTAATACTTAAACAAATTAAACATAATTATAGAATAATAATCAATAGCAGATTGGTACGGCTTGATAGTGTTTATTCTTTTTAACAACCCCAACAAATGGATATTTATGTTAAAATATTTCTAACAACCCCTTACCCATTTGCCTCCACTGAAGGTTCACGGAAAGCCTACGTCATATAAAGAAAGCAGTGGAAATATGAATAAAAGAAAACAAATATTACTTAGCCTATTTTCCATCCTCATTTGCCTTGCTCTATTTGTGACTGGAATCCGTTTTGCTGAAAAAATACCTTTCCTTACCGTACTGGGAATTCTGGGACTCTGCGGAATCTATTTTGTCGTGTACCGGCTTGTCAAAACAACCGTGGAGATAAAAAAATCATAAAGCTTGATGAAAAGGAGATACACATGAGTACAAAATATAAAAACCTCATAACCACAATTGGAGAATTTGCTTCTTTTCGGGCGGAAATCGGCCAGCCGAGTGCACGCGCCGCGGCCAAAGTCATCCCTTTCATTGATGAGCATTGCATTGATTTTATTTCCAAATCGGCTTTTTTAACCTTGTCCACTTCAGATGCAGCCGGGAAATGCGATGTTTCTCCAAGGGGTGATTCCCCAGGGTTTGTGACAGTTCTTGACGAGCAGCATCTTTTTATTCCGGAACGGCCGGGCAATCGAAGAATGGATACCGCTCATAATCTTATAGAAAACCCTAATGTCGGTCTTCTTTTTCTCATACCAGGGCTTGGCGAAACGCTAAGAATTAACGGCAAAGCGTACATATGCCGTGACCCCGAGCTTTTAGGAAAGAGTATAGCCAATGGCCGCACTCCCTTATTTGGAATTTTAGTAGAAGCAGAGGAATGCTTTATCCATTGTGCAAAAGCGTTGATCCGATCGGGATTATGGAATGTGGAATCATGGCCTGCAGAGGAAGCCCTGCCTTCCGCTCCTGCAATGCTGGCAGCACATACGAAACTGCCGAATGACACCGTTGAACTGGTGGAGAAGGATCTTCAGGAAAGTTATAAAAAGAGATTATATTAAGGAAAAATTTTTCGATGCGGGAAAAAGAAGCTGAACTGATTTCTGATTGAAAAGAAGGCAGCCGCTTGGGGAAAAACTTAAATTTCCGGCTCTTCTGCCAGATAGAAGCTAAGCGTTATAGTGACTACCTCGAGGGTAATATTTAGGCTCTTCTTAGTGGCCTAAATAATTTTCGTATTGTTTAAGCAATCTCATGTAATCAGCCGGCGGTTTTATGTCCGGCTTTAATTGTTTAACGAGTTGAATGGCAGGGTCACGCTTTAAACCAAATCTTTGCATATAATAAGCAGTAATAACAAAGCCCAACCGCTCTTTGCCTATAGTATCATGGATTAAAATTCTATAGTTTAACTCCATTAGATGGTTTAACTGATTCATAAGACTGAGAACCCAATCTAAACTCGGAGCCACCCGAACATTAAGCGGGGCCCAAATCATAATTCTATTCGTAAAATCAAAAGGAGGCTGATCCGGTTTCGTTCTTAGATTAACAATTGCGGTTATATTGTTTTTAATAAAGTCCCAGTCTGCAGCAGTAATCTTTCCGCCTATATAGAGCCTTTGAGGAATCATTTCTACAAAACTCATTTTTGACTCACCTCTTTCCATCTCATAGAGAATGAAGCGGCAGTCAAGGCTGCCTCCTTTTGAAATTGAGTGTTAATCAAAATCATGTTCTTCTTCGATTTTTAACACTTTACCTGTTTTTGCAGCAATCTCGACCTCGAATATTCTGTTATCCGCTGTTAAAATGAAAACCTCATAAACTAACACACCATTTTCTAAATCCATATCTACATGCTGAATTTGCCCAGGTACGTTTTTCAGGGCGATTTCCTGAGCCTGCTCCTTCGTAATTCTCTGTCTATACACTGGTCTGGGGCTGCCATAATAATAATTTTCATACATTCGGATATTTCCTCCTCGTCAATACATAGATCAATCTTTTTTATCCATATGTATGTGACAAACTAAAAGTGCTATTCCATTCCCCTTTTTACCTAACCTTGATTTATTCAAAAAGAAAAAGCCGCCTGATTCGGCAGCTGGATCATATAACGCTATTTATAACACTTTCCATATTTTAAAGGCATAAATAATGAGTGGAATTTGAATACAAATTTCCCTTTGCAAATCCAAGAGAAGTATAGAATTTATCCCCTTGTTCGGTATCTGTATTAAGCACTAAAACCTTATAAAAGTTTTTTGCATCGGAAATTAGCTGATTTACCAAGAGTCTTCCGAGGCCATTCCTTCGATAACCCTTGGAAACATAGAACCTTCTCAGCCGTCCAGCTTCATTTGAAAATGGATCTATATTAAGCCCTCCAATTGCAATTAGTACACCCTCTTTGTTAAACAAACCATATAAAGACTCCCCAGGTTTATCAAAGTTATTAGTGTCATCTTCATATTCATTAACTAATCTTTCAAGAAATCGAAAACCGTCTTCTTTGCTTTCCTTAACTAAATGGTGTAAGTCAATATCAAACAGGCTTTTTAATTGCTTCACTATAAACTCTTCCATATTTCCCTCCGAAAAAAGCATTCTCAGGAACCCCCTTGGTTCCTGCATAAGCCTGCAAGATTTCTATTATTTGGTTTTCACTTTATATCTAAGAACTGTCTTCAACTTTGCCGGTTCTACTTTTCTAGCGTCTGAAAGATAAATCTCCCTGTGTTTGAGTGTAGCAATTTCCAGCTGATTTTCCTCTATGTATTCCTTCATTTTTCTAAAGCTTTGCGGTTCCTCATCATAAGAGCCGATATGAAGCATTTGGACGGATAGGCCATCCTCCATGGATTCAAATGACACTTCATCAATAAGCGGATTGGGCTTCTTTTTTCTTACGCTTTCAATCGCCCTTTCGACTATTTCTTCTGTCACAAAGTCCGGCTGTCTGATCATAATGGTATAAAGTAATTGATCCTTATCAAGGGTATCTAACTTTCTTCCCTCTTCTGTTAAATCCCAAAGTCCTTCTAATGGATAGACGGTATATTCAAAGTATCCTTCTGGGGTATACCCTTGCCTTGGCATCATTCTGATGGCATATGCAATGGAATAAAGAACTTCTATCCTTCTGGAAAAGTCCTCACTATTGGGATTTCCTTCTCCGTCTATAGTAATAAATTTTTGCTCTGGCACCGTTACGACTTCAGGTTTCTGTTTCGGCAAATACAGATTCTTTTCCTGCTTTCTCCATTCAAACTTCATGGCCGCAGCTCCCTTCTATTCAGCAGTCAATCACTCATTTTTGTATCGTATTTAGAATACCATTTTAACAGCTTATATCATCCCAGGCCTATGTGAAAAATTCCTTACTTCTCTCCCTTTTCCACCAGCTTAATTTCATCAATTCTCCACTTTTCCTCACTCTCAAATCGTCCTGGCGCCTTAACCATAACAAATTGATAATTCTGTTTGATATCCTCTGCCGTATGATAGGTCAGTAAAATTTTATCCTTTTCAACTCTAAATGCTTTTAGGTCAAGAACTGCATTGGGTACCCATTCAAATCCTTTTTCATTTAAAAAGAACCCACATGGGCAGCCTCCTCCTCGCTCGCTTGTATAGGATCCACCCCCGTCCTTTAGGGCAATAAACCTATTTGCCTCCTCAAATGTTTGTACGGCCTTGTAAGAGTCAATCGCCTTTACCGCGGCAGTAAATTCCGTATAGTCAATCGCAGCCCGCAAGGATTCGGTTTCCTTCTCCAGCACCGAGATCCTTTCTTCAAAAACTCTATTTTCCTTTTTGGTCTCATCCAGCATTTTAGCTTTCATTTCATATTCATTTTTGATACTTCGACTTCCTCAGCCAGCCGGTCCTGTTCCTTACGCAGCTCCTCAGCCGCATTTGAATTATTTAAGCCATCCATGATAGCCAAAACGGCAATTATCAATAGAAGAAAAAAAGCATATGTTTTATAGTTTTTAATAACTTTCCCTCCCATCCCAGCCGGGCACGGTGCATGCAAAAGAAGCCATTCCTATCGGAATCGCTTTTCTACCATTTATTATTCCGCCTATTTTGATATTCACCCCTGAAAAGATAATCGGCACTTTTGCCTGAGCTCCATTGGGACAAAAACGTGGAAATGCTCATAAGTATCCCGCCAATTAGAAAACCGGCCATATAATAGCCCATAAAAATTAAAACAAAGGAACCTATAAGGGTAACTATCATGATCGTCAGCAGCCAATTTTTCAGTTGCTCTTTTCTTTCATGCTTCAATCCCAGTCCCACCCCTATCAAACATCTATTTTAATAATTTTCCAAATATTACCTTTATTTTAACATAAATTTCCTGCTAAAAGTGTTACAAAAAAAATAACTTTGACCTGTTGGACAAAGTTATCAGAACGATATCTTAACTCCCGGCACATTCCCGAATCGCATCAGCAGCAAGCGTAAAAATGCCGCTTTTTGGCGGTTTCAAGGATTGGATCATGGCTTGAGCCAATTTTTCTGTCGGCATCGGCTCCTGAGACCGAAGCAGTCCGAACCGATTAAAAAACTGTACGGCTTTTATTCCCGCCACCTCCATGGTACGATCACTGTTTTTTCGTACCAGCACAGGCGGCCTAAGGATGGTCACGCCAGGAAACCCTAATTCTTTTACGGCTTCTTCCAGCTGCCCCTTCATCCTTGGATAAAAGAAGGGAGAATTAGGCGATGAGCCTCCTGAGGAGACTAAAACATAATGGCTAACATGGTTTTCCCTTGCGATACTCGCAAATTGGTACTGGTAATCGTAATCGACTCTCCATTGTGCCTCTTTACTCCCCGCAGCCTTCAAGGTTGTGCCCAGGCAGGAAAACAAGCAATCGCCCCTCACTAAATGCCTCCATTTTTCCGGCTGATCAAAGTCAATCACATGCACTTTTAATTTTTCATGCTGGATAGAAAGATCCCGCCTGACAAAAACATCTACCTGACGGAAATGCTCATCCTCCAGCAGCAATTCCAGCAAGTCCTTGCCAGTTGCTCCCGTTGCTCCTATTAATAATGCGTGCATTTTTTTCTCCTTATATTTTCATAGTTTTTTTTATAAGAATTATATAACATGTTTCCTCAAATATAAGACATAACGGCTTAACTTCTGATTCAAATTGGCCATACTCTGAATAAATGCTGGAACAAAGGGTAATATACCTCTATAACACATAATGAGGTGATGGAAATGTCTAACATGATAAATCAAGAAGAAGTAGAAACATTACGAGAGTTAATCAAAGACATAGATACGGCCATGCTGACCACAGTAACGGAAGAAGGGCTTGTGTCCCGTCCTATGAAAACGCAGGAAGTAGAGTTTGATGGTGACTTATGGTTTTTCACGAAAAAAGAGACTGCTAAGTATGAGGAAATTCTGCATGATCAAGATGTAAATGTGGCTTATGCAGGCAAATCCTATGTGTCTGTCCGCGGCAGAGCGGAAATCGTTGAGGATTTAGAAAAGAAAAAAGAATTATGGAGCAAAGCATACGAAGAAATCATGCAGACGTCTTATGATGATCCTAACGTTGTCCTTATCAAGGTAAAAGCGGAAGCGGCCGAATATTGGGAGACTGGCAATTTTACGAAAAAAGCAGCGTTTCTCTTTAAACGCATGACAGGGCAAAACTCTCAATCGTCAGATATTAATGAAACCGTTGAATTGGATAAATAAAGCAGAAATGGATTGTCTGGAATAGACAATCCATTTTTGCATGCCAGAACTATGCCGATTATGACACGCTTTTATTGCGAGAATTGTATTTTCTCAGCAGATGAACAACACAGCACATCACCAGCATGGCCTGAATGGCGCACACACTATCAGGCCATGTAGTGAACTGCCCCAGCTCTTAGGCATTAGGATTGGAAATTCCCTTATCATCAGCAGCTCCATTTTCAAGGATTTCCTTAATTTCACCAGCATCGCCTTTGGCATTAATAATTTCAAATATCTGATTCAGTCCTTCACTCGTTTCCTGATCTTTGTCTTTCATTTTGGATCCCTCCAGTTAATAACCTTTTACTATAGGTTTTCCAGACTCTCCATTTGTATCCTTTCTGATACTTTTTTTGCCGCTTGCTTCCCATATTCCTCTCTATATAAGAGTATTTGATTTATTTAGTTCGTTCTCTAATTAAAAAATTGAAAGGAAAATGATGAGTAAAGCCATCACCACAATGCAATAAGCAGAAAGAGATTTTTTATTATGACGAAACTCTTGAATCCTCCAAAGAATCAAATTCATTGCAATCAATAGGTTAATTATTTCGATTAATCCATCATAGCTGTCGTGTATAAAGGCAAGTAATCCTAATAAAGCAGCAGCTAACGCGAATCAAATCTGTATTTTATCCATCATATTACGTTTTTTCATCGTCTCCTTCCTTCCATTGATCGATATTTCAATTAATCTCTTTATCGTTTTATGTCTCAATTGGTAATACAGGCTACAGAGAGAATAAGTTTCGGTTACGATAAACCGCCCCGCAAATAAAAAAATCAGCCTGGACAGTGGCTGATTTCAACCTGAAGGACCTCGACTCCTCACTTTTTAGAAAAGAGGTATTTCTCTTTGAAAGCTGGACTTAATTCACTCCACACATCAAATTTATTGCCATCTAAGTCATAAAAAACAAAATTCCTTCCAGCGTGACCTCTGTCTTCAATCTCACCAACTCTCAGTCCATTTTCCTTAAAGTCTCTATGTATGTCTTCTAAGGCATTTAATCCATTCACCTCAAATGTTAGCGAAAAACGCTCGTTGCCATGAATATCATAGAAATTGGAGCTTTGATCCCCATTAGCTTTCACAAGAAAGATACTCTGATTGGCAACGTTTAAAATGGCTTTGTCCTCATCTTTGTAGCATAGCTCTGCCCCTAATTTATTTACATACCACTCAGAGGAAAGCTCTACATTTGTTACGGGTATATAGGTTGTGCCTACTCTTATTAATTTCTCGCTCATTTTCGTCATCTCCCATATATTTTTTAATAAGATCGACCAGGTTTATTCATTGCTTGTGTTATCCGTCCTGGCACGCTTTATATCAAAGAAACCGATAGCACCACAAATCAACACACCTAAGCTAAAAAAAACAGTAAGCACCCAATTACTATCCCAGCTGTTGATCATGCTCAATAAACAGCTGAATGCAACAGCAGCAGCTCCGTATTTCGCACGCCATTTTTCTAGTTTTGAAGGGTTAACATTACTCAAAATCACTCAACTCCATATGAGAACTTCCACCATGAACATCAAAGCAGGGAAACAAGGAACTCCATAAAGAAAATAGACAGAATAAAAATAGGAATGGCGATAAGTATTTTATTTCGCAGCCTAATATCTTCAAAATGTCTATGTAATTTGTTTATTACGATAAAACCAATGATCAGAACAGGTACACTGATACATATGGCTATTAAATCAACACGGGTAAAGGGTCTGCTGATGTATTGATCCAAAATGAAGTTTAATACAAGAAGCGCTGAAAATAAAAAGAATTGATAAAGGCAAAATTTAATGTATAGCATGGATGATTCCCCTAGTTGCATGACCGCCTGATTTTTTTTGAATTCATTCCTTATTGCTTAAAGTATTAATATTATCCCAGCCGTAAACAAGTTCCTTAAGTTTCTTTCCTGCAATTTCAACTCCAACCTTATCGATGGCCTTACCTCCCATGGCCTCATAAAATAACGCGGATTTATTATCCGCTAAAACAAAAACGAGCATAGTGTTCATCCCTAATTTCCTCATTTCCTTCATTACAGAATTAAAAAGGGCCTTGCCTATTCCTTGCCCCTGGAATTCCTTCAAAATATAGATGGCATTGAGTTCTCCCTGGTATCCTTTGTAATTCCCGCTTCTTTCTTTGCCGCAGGATGAAAATCCAACAATCTGTCCTTCATCCGTTTCTGCCACAATAACACTTCCCTTTTGGATAATATAAATCCATAACTCTTCACGGCTTTGATAGGATAGATTCTCCAAAAAAATTTCTGGAATAATATGTTTGTATGTAGTTCTCCAGCTGTCGACGTGTACCTTTGCAATTCCTTCTGCATCAGATAATTCAGCCGCCCTTATCTTCATAAAATCCCCCTTTTTTCCATTCGTTCAATCCAGATTACAGTGAATCATTATTTCGGGGCATTAATTTTATTAAAGCTGCTATACAAGACGCTCCCAGCAGTTTAAGTATGCTGTTACCTAAAATAGAGTCATCAATGGTTATACTCATGAACAAACTGTCTGCTAATAATAGAATCATAATGAACAGAGTTCTCATAATGTATCATCAACCCTTAATCTGCAGGCGGAATAACACCTGAAACAAGAAGAATAAACAGCAGCAGTCCAATGGAGAAAAAAACGATGGAGGAAGTGAAGACAGGACCTCTTCTTAACACAAATACTTCCCTTTTTTGGATGTAGCCTGTTTGAGCGCTTGCCTGTGAAGAACTGAAATCTGAAATGACCCCTCCACTGCTTGAAAAGTAAAAGCTTAAGCCGGCAAAAGCCATCCCGGTAAAAAACATAATCTCAATGAACCTTACAGAGAATGTGGAAGCAACAAACATCGTTACAGCCGCTTCAACCAAAAAAGTAAAAAGCAATATAATAAAATATCTTGTCCGAATGTCTTTCTCCTCCTTTTTTAGTAACCTAGTACTATATTAATTTTAACATATTTTTACAAAAGTTACTATATTCTGAAAATAGAGTGCGTGCGGGTAAACTTTACCTTGCCGAATGGAAATGCCTCCTTTAATCTAGTAATAAATAAAATGGCCAGAGGTGTCCAATGTGTCCAAACCTTTTAAATTAAAACGGCCGGGGCTTTTCGGGCAAATGGTTCTGCTTGTTCTTACTGTCCTTATCCTTTGCATACTGCTAATCATCATTTCTTTTTCATCAATTATTGATCAAATGATTGAGAGAACCACTGGACAGCAGGCGCTGACCGTTGCGGAATTGGTTGCTGAAAACGATTCTATTATTGATGCGTTTGATACAGAACATCCAGCAAAGATTATACAGCCGATTGCTGAGAAACTAAGAAAACGGACAGGTGCGGATTATATTGTAATAGCAAACGGGGAAGGCATCCGCTATTCCCACCCCTACCCGAAACAAATTGGCAAAGTGACAGAAACAAGCAATGATGCCCCGCTCGCAGGAGATTCTGTTATTTTCATAGGAAATGGCGTCTTAGGGGAAGCAGTTAAAGCGAAAACACCTATTTATGATGAGGAGGGCACCATTATCGGTGTTTCTTCCGTTGGCTTTTTAACAAATGAAGTGGAAAGCAAAATCTTTACTTATCAGCTGCGGGTAGCTGCCTTCGGCGGACTTGCCCTTCTCATTGGCATACCAGGGGCATTTTATATTGCACGCCGAGTCAAAAGGCTTATATTTAATTTGGAGCCGGAAGAGATCTCCCACGCTTTTTCTGAAAAGCAGGCCATTCTGGAGTCGATTGGGGATGCCACTCTTGCCATCAGTCCTTCATTCCATGTTTTATCAGCCAATAAAAAAGCGCGTGACATTCTGGGGAAACATGCAAAAGGCATACTGACAGAGCCTCATTTGAAAGCGCTTATCGGAACTGCATTACAGAATCCGGACCGATTAATTCAGGAACAAGTGCTCATCAGCAACTCGATCTATATCGTAGACATTTCTCCCATCACAGCGGAGGAAACGGCCATATCAGGTATAGTGCTGACTATCCGCCCCTTCTCTGAAGTAGAAGATCTGGCGAATGAACTTATTGAGATCCGACAGCACGCAAACCATATTCGGGCACAGACCCATGAATATTTAAATAAACTGAACACATTAAACGGACTCCTGCTATTGGATCGCTACGAAGAGGCAAAAGCATTTATGAAGACGGAAGTGCAGGAACTGCAGCAGACTGTCACCTTTTTAATGACTACAATTAAAGATCCTTTAATTGTTGCCGTTCTTCTTGGGAAAGTGAACCGGGCCAAAGAAATGAAAGTTTCGTTCACCTTTGATGAAAACAGCCAATGGCTGGACTACCCTGACACCATTCAAAGCGAGCATGTCGTTACTGTAATTGGCAATTTGATCGATAATGCTCTTGAAGCATCTTCTGAATGGAAAGGACAAAACGCTGCTGTCCACTTATCCTTCACAGACTATGGAGACGAGCTGGTTATGGATATTGAAGACAATGGCAAAGGCATGACTTCCGAAGAAGAAGCCTACTTTTTCACCGAAGGAGCCACAACCAAAAACCACCCGCAGCACGGGCTGGGCCTGACAATCATGCAGCACGCATTGAACCGCCTTGGCGGGGAATGGTACCGTACTGACCGGCCAGAAGGCACATGCATGACCATCGCCATTCCAAAGAACAAGCCTGAATACACCACCGCGGAGGAGAGAGAAAATCATGACTAACCCATCAATTGGGGTGCTTATCGTTGAGGATGACCCTGTCGCTTCGTCTGTATATGAACAGCTTATTCAGAACAGACAGGATTTCACTGTGATAGGGAAATCTCAGACCGCTTCAGAAACGATTCAGCTGCTGAACGCAGTTACACCTGATTTAATCTTACTTGATGTTCACCTGCCGGATGCAAATGGCATTGATTTGCTGTTTCAGATCAAACATGAACATTCCCATATCGATATCATCATGATCACCGCTTCAAATGATGCTAAAACCGTACGAGATGCCATGCGCGGGGGAGCCTACAGCTACCTGCTGAAGCCTGTAATGGTTGAAAGCTTTTTTTCTACCTTTGAAGAGTACAGCCAAACAAGGCAAGGCAGACAAACCAGTTCTCATATGGAACAACATCAAATACAGCGGCTCTTTCAGAAAATCCCCCCTGCATCAGAGGCAAATCAGGAATCCAAGGCTTTGCCAAAAGGCATCGACAAACATACACTGCGAAAAGTGACCAAAGCAATTGGAGCTGCTTCCACAAGCCTGAACGCTGAAGAAGTAGGAAGGCAAATCGGTGCAAGCCACTCCACGGCAAGGCGCTATTTAGAGTACCTGGTTTCCATCGACCTGGTAGAAGTGGATATTGTCTACGGCAGTGTGGGCCGTCCCGAACGCCGATATAAGCAACACTAGCAAGCCCTCTTATAAGGGGGCTTGCTTTTATTTTTTGAGAATAGACCTCCTGCCGTCCTATGTCTAGGAGCAAGCTCCATCTTCCCACTGAGACTTAGACATATTCCAGTTTATTACCACCCCTATTTTTCATAGAAAATATGAAAATTATGAAATTAATATGTTTTATGTAAATTAAACAACTAATCTGGTCTTTCAGGAGCCCCCCTGTTAAAGTGATTCAAAAGGAAGCGCTTACAAATAATGAGGAGGGGTTTTATGCTGGCAATACTGGGATATTGTATGGTTGCTGTTTTTATGGCTTTAATTATGACGAAACGAATGTCTGCCCTGTTGGCATTAATTATTGTGCCGATCCTGTTTGCTTTAATTGGCGGGTTCTATACAGGGATTGGCGATATGATGCTGGAAGGGATTAAGCAAGTTGCTCCAACAGGCGTGATGCTCGTGTTTGCTATCCTGTATTTTGGCATTATGATAGATGCTGGCCTGTTTGATCCAATTGTGAATACGATTTTACGGATTGTTAAGGGGGATCCTCTAAAAATAGCCCTCGGAACCGTTGCTCTCGCGTCGCTGGTAGCTCTTGACGGAGATGGAACAACAACGTTCATCATTACTGTCACAGCCATGCTGCCACTATACAAAAAGCTGAATATGAATTTATACATGCTGGCAACGCTCGCCCTTCTCTCCATCGGGGTTATGAACATGACACCCTGGGGCGGACCGACAGCGAGAGTCATCAGCTCTCTGCAGCTTACAACCGAGGAAGTATTCCTTCCGCTGATTCCTGTAATGGCAGCCGGCATTCTTTTTGCCTTTCTTGCTGCCTGGTACTTTGGGATAAAGGAACGCAAACGAATTGGAATCCGCTCAATGGATGATTCCGCTATCAGGGAGCTTAAGGCTGCAGAGGAACAGATAGCTGCGGCTGTCAGCAGAGAATCACTTGCAGATTTGCAGCGTCCAAAGCTAATTTGGGTAAATGCAGGACTGACAATAGCCCTTCTGATTGCCTTAATCGCCGGATTGCTGCCGCTCCCTGTACTCTTTATGTTAGGCTTTGCAATTGCTGCGATGATTAATTACCCAGACCTTGTACAGCAAAAGGAACGTGTTGCCGCTCATGCTGGCAATGTCCTGGCAGTTGTCGCGCTAGTCTTTGCTTCTGGTATTTTCACAGGAATCATGAATGGAACTGAAATGGTGGATGCAATGGCGACAGCACTTGTTCAAGTCATCCCAGATCAATTGGGAAGCCAGCTGCCTTTAATTACAGCGATCACGAGCATGCCATTCACGTATTTCATGGCGAACGACCCTTATTATTATGGAATTATCCCGATCATAGGGGAAACGGCTGCCAGCTACAATATTCCTATGGCTGAGATTGCCCGTGCATCAGTGCTCGGCCAGCCTGCTCACGTGCTAAGCCCGCTCTATGCAGCAGGTTACCTGCTAGTCGGAATGATCGGCATTGACTATGGCCAGAATCAGCGCTTTGCATTAAAATGGGCAGTTGCTTCTTCCCTATTTATGATTATGGCTGCGATTGCATTTGGCGTTATTTCAATTTAATATCCTTAATGCTGGTGCGGATAATGAATTTATGCTGTTTTCACCTCGCAGCTGATCCTATGCTATAATTTGAAGGGTAAAATAAACATAGAGGTGACAACCCTTGGCCATACATGTCGTACTTTATCAGCCGGATATACCGGCCAACACCGGAAACATTGCGCTGACTTGCGCCGCAACGGATACAGCTTTGCATTTGATCCGGCCGCTTGGCTTTTCGACAGAGCCGGAAATGATCAAACGGGCAGGCTTTGATTTCTGGGACTCTGTGAACATATCGTATTATGATTCCATGGATGAATTTTTCTCTAAAAACCAGGGAGAGTTTTACTATATAGAAACCTTTGGTGAACAGGCCCATTCATCCTTTGATTTCAGTGATGTCTCAAAGGAGCATTATTTTATGTTTGGGAAAGAAACAACAGGCTTGCCTAAAGACTTGCTGGAGGAAAATAAAGATCATTTCTTAAGAATTCCTATGAATGGCAATGTCCGATCGCTCAACCTATCGAGCACAGCTGCGATATTGGTGTACGAGGCATTGCGCCAGCAGGGGTTTCCGAATATTAAATAACCATCTTCCCTGCTGGAAGATGGTTTGTTTTTGCTCAAACAGTTTCAAATCTGATTCAGCCTCCCAGCGCCTTTCACCTTATTATCGCATAAAAAAAGCTGCACAATGACAGCCCAGAATCCCGCTTTCTCTCTATGACACCCTCATTTTTCCGGCTTCAGAATGGTTCTTTGCAGGGGAACACCTCCCATCGAAACATTGCGTTCTATGAAAATATAGGTCCGGCCGTCAATAATGAATTTTCGATTTCCAATATAACTGACCTCTCTCCCTTGATTCACAAGCTCATTTTGGATAGCTTCTATATATTCTTTAAAATCCACATACCTCTCATCAAAATCAATCGTGATATGATTTTTTCGATATCCCATAAGCCAATTAAAACCAGCCAGACATAGGCCGAGTATAACCAAAAATAGTATGAGTTTCATCTCGGGGCTTCACCTCCCTTTAATAACTATTTTACGTGAGAGAAACTCATTGGTTTCATGTAAAACAAATTTGACTAACTCATATTCCAAATACTAAAAAACAGAGGGTCTCATGAGTTCCTCTGTTTTCATATTTCCCCCTCCATCAGCTGGGCCATTTGCTTGGAATTGGGATCATTCTCTTTTTATAAGGCTCTTTTCTAAAATTTTTTTTGTTTTGGTTTGTGAATTCTGTCCGTTGATTGCAGCGAAAGGCACGCAGCGAACCCGCGGAAAGGAATGCGAGCCTCCTCGGCTTCGCCTGTGGGGTCTCACACTTCCCTCTCTACCCGCAGGACATTGAAAAAGCATCTTCGAATGAACACCGCACGAAGATCCAACTCAGCAAATTAAACTAGGTTATGAAAAAGCAACAAACTTTACGAAAACAGCCTTTTATAAAACATTTGGATCCACTTGCTCCCTGCTTACTTCGCATAGCTTTTGTATCTAATCGGCATCATCTCCACTGCTCAATTTTTAAAATAAAAAACCGGGAGGCACCTGATCTGGATGCCACCCGGTTTTTTCTCTATTGATTACTCTTTAACAGTCATTTCCTCACCTGTTTGATTCTCATGATGAGGTTTCACTCTCTTAATAAAGAAAGCAAGAATAAGTGCAATGACCGCAATCAGGGCAGAAATGAAGAAAGTAAAATTAATGCCATTCAGCATCGCTTCATTCATGATCTGCCGCTGGATATCAGCTGCAGCCTGTGCAGATGGCTGTGCACTTGCACTCATATTGGCCAGTGTGTCAGCTGCCAGCTCCTCTGCTTTTTCTTTCGTACGGTTATTCATGACGGTAATCAGCAGGGCCGACCCAATGGCGCCTGAAACCTGCTGCAGCGTATTATTCATAGCGGTTCCGTGCGGGTTATTGATCGGCGGCAGCTGATTCAACCCATTTGTCATGACAGGCATCATCACCATTGACATCCCGAACATCCGGAAGGTATACAGCAGAACAAGGGTTGAATAGGCCGTAGTCATGCTGATTCTGCTGAAGTAAAAAGAGGTTACAACCGTAATGGTCAGTCCAATCACCGCTAAAACCCTTGCCCCATACTTATCAAATAGCTTCCCTGTAATTGGAGACATAATCCCCATCACAATCGCTCCCGGCAGCATCAAAAGACCCGAATCTATCGGTGAAATGCCGCGGATGGTCTGTACATAGATCGGCATCAAGATCATTGCCGAAAACATGGCGACAGCTATCACGATTGAAATGGCCGATGACAGGGCAAACATCGGATATTTGTAGATGCGAAACTCTAGCATTGGATCATCCATCCGGAGCTGTCGGAGTATAAAAGTAACTAAAGCAATGGCCCCAATTACAATCGTCCCGTATACAAGAAGGCTATCCCATCCTTTTTCCCCTGCTGAGCTAAAGCCATAAAGCAGCCCGCCAAATCCGATGCTTGATAATACCAGCGAGATGAAATCAAGCTTAATCGCTCTCTGCGGTGTGATGTCTTTTAACTTAAAGACGGCAAAAACTACGGTTAACAGAGCAATCGGCAGAACAAGATCAAATAACATTCTCCAGCTGTAATGTTCAATCAGCCAGCCGGAAAGAGTCGGCCCGATCGCTGGAGCTGTAATCATAACAAGCCCAAACATCCCCATTGCCGCCCCTCTTCTTTCAACCGGAAATGCGGTTAGCATGACATTCATTAATAATGGCATCATAATCGCTGAGCCTGAAGCCTGGATCATCCGAGCCCCTAATAACACACCAAATGCAGGGGCAATGCTTGCAAGGAATGTTCCCAAAGTAAACAGTGACATGGCTGTAATGAATAACTTCTTATCAGAAAATCGCTGAATGAAGAACGCACTCGCCGGTATTAAAATTCCGTTAATCAGCATATAGCCTGTAGACAGCCATTGAACGGCCGTTGCGTTCACGTCAAATTCCGCCATAATGGATGGGAGGGCTACGTTCAGCAAGGTTTCATTCAAGATCGCTACAAAAGCCCCGATAAATAAAATGGCAATCATGCCATATGGCGGTTTATTTTGATCTGCTTTGGTTTCCTGCTGCATATAGATCAAACCTTCTTTCTATGTTAAATATAAATTTGCTTATCGGATACATCCGGACGGATCAGCCCTGAATGAAGCCATTTCGAAGTGCATTGTGCAAAAATGAGCTCGGCTCCCCTGCGCTATAGAGCTGCAATTCATGCATAGCCCTGGTGCAGGCGGTGTAAAAGACCCGGCGCAGACTTTCATTCCCATACACACGTTCAGAAGCATCATAAATGATGACAGCTTCAAATTCGATGCCCTTGGATAAATACGAAGGTACGACAACCACGCCTTCTTCATATTCTGTCGAGTTGCTTTTCAAGAGCTTAATGCCATCGATGCCGGACAGAGCCTCATAAGCCTTTGCACTTTCTTCAGCTGACTTGCAAATAATAGCTATGCTTTTAAGCCCCTGGCTTCTCCAGTCAGCCACCTTGGAGGCAATGCTCTTATGCAAATCGGTATGATCGGTTAATTGCATCAGCTCAGGCACCTTTCCACCACGATCAAAAGGAATGATTTCTTTCCCGTTCGGAACCAGTCTGCGCGTGAATTCGATGATGGGTTTAGTCGACCGGTAGCTCCTCGCTAAATTAATCAGCTCTGTCTGATCCGGCCCATACAGGCTGGTCAGTGTGTGAAAATCAGCGGTTTCGCTCGCATGGGCGAAGATTGCCTGATTAAAATCACCTAGCACGGTCATCTTGGAAGCTGGAAACAAACGCTTTAAAAACTCAAATTGAAACGGAGAATAGTCCTGTGCCTCATCCACTACAATGTGTTTGATCGCGCTATTCGTCTGAAATCCTTGAATTTGCTCCTTCACATATAAAAAGGGAGTCGCATCTTCATAGCATAATCTGTCTTCATCAAGCCTTTCCTGTGTCGCCAGGCAAATATCCTTCCATTCTGAAGGCACCTCCTCTGCCCATTTCTGAATCCTTAGCGGATCAGCAAAGAGCTGCTTGTAAATCGCCTTTATGTCAATGAAACGCATGCTCCTGATTTGTTTTCGCAGCGGCTTGAATTTTTTCCGGACAATCAGGCGGGCTAACGCTTCAGGCTCGATTTCATAATCATGTACCGAATCCCCTGTAAAGCCGCGTTTTTTCGCAAGATAGGCATGCGCCTTATGGTACTCCTCATTGCTGAGCAGCTCGATTTCCTCCTGTACCCACGGCTGATTCCTTTCAGCTTTTTCCGCTTCCTTTATACGCTTGCCAAGCCATTCCGTCAGCTTCTCAAGTCTGTTATGGAATCGGAGTGAGGTATCGCTGCTGTAGAATCGGTCAGCCATTTGCTGAGCAGTAACGATTGGCTTGCCCCTGAAACTGATATCCTTAAAGATCATGCCTGTTAACTCCAGAGACGTTAAGTAATCATTAATCGCCTCAAGAAAACGAACAGATGCCTTGAATTTAATGCCAGCTACCCTAGCTTTGTACTCAGGGGTTTCCGCTGCAGTTAAGACATACTCTAATTGCTCATATGGATTTTCGACAGTGAATTCTTTCCCCAGCCGGTGATCGAGGTATTCCTGGAAAGTAACCTGCTGCATGTTCTCTTCCCCCAGTTCAGGCAGCACATTGGATACATAGCTGTTAAACATCGAATTGGGAGAGAACAGGATGATCTGATCAGCATTTAGATTTTCCCGATATTTGTAAAGCAAATAAGCAATCCGCTGCAGGGCAGCAGATGTTTTGCCGCTGCCGGCTGCCCCGTGAACTATTAGCAGCCTTCCCAGATCATGACGGATAATCCGATTTTGATCCTGCTGAATGGTTGCAACGATATTATGCATATGCTTATCAGTTCCCTGGCCGAGAACCTGCTGCAGAATTTCATCCCCAATGGTAAGGCTCGTATCGAACATCGATTGCAGTTCTCCCCGGCGGATCAGGTACTGCCACTTTTTCTCCAATGTGCCCTCAATTGTGCCTCCGGGCGTATCATATTTTGCCGGCCCCGGCTGGTAATCATAATACACACTTGAGACAGGTGCCCTCCAATCGTAGATAAGAAAATTTTCTCCACTCTGATCCCTCAGGGTAGAGATTCCTATATAGACGGGTTCAAGATCGGAAGAGTCTTCCTCCCTAAAATCGATCCGGCCGAAATAGGGCACCTCCTCCATTCGGCGCAGGGTGGACAATCGCTTCGAAGCATGTCTATGGGTGCTTTGGCTTACAGATAGAGCCTGCGCTTCTTGTCTTAAGCCAATAATCGTCTCCAGATAATCATCAAACGTATCCGTATTCACCTTCACTTCATCCCAAAAGTGTTTGCGGATATGAACTACTTCGTTTTTACGTCTGGAGGTTTCTTCTTCCAATCTGCGGACTTCCTCCGAAATCGTCTCCATTACACCATCCAATCGTTTTTGCTCCTGCTGAAGTTTTGAATCCATAGCAAACACTCCTTAAAAAAATTTTATAAAAAGGTTGACAAACGAATTGATTGCATTATATAATTAAGATAGGGAAAATATACTTTTGTTTAATTAAATAATGCGCATCTATATAAATTTACCACAGGGCATTCTCTTTTTCAATGGTTTTTACATAATTTTTTTTGTCGAATCCACACTAGCCGTTTTTAACGTTTCCAGCGTTAAAAACGGCTAGTTTTATTTTTCATAGTTTCCCGCCTAATTAGACATTGGTTCCCTCCTGCCCATTCCTAATCGTATTTTTATTTCCCCTCATTAAGACTGCCGGCTGCAGGTCTATTCTTTTCCTTCAGGACCTTTTTTCTAAAGTAAAAAGTCCGCCTTTTGACTCCTAAGGCGGACTAAACTTTATTGGCGATCCTGCAGTGATTTACCCTGATTTTTCTTAAACTTCTCGATCATGGCTGCAAAATTCTCATGTGCATAAATGCCTTCCGATTCTGAAATAGCCCCATAAAGAACAGAATCTAAAGATTCCTTTAATACGCATAAAGACTGCTGAACAGCACCACTCTCAAAGCTCTCCAGCGGCTCAGGTAATTCATCCTCATCTAATATAAAAATATCTCCATTCGGAAGCACTAGCATATCGATGATTAAATCTTCAAATGAAACCATTCCATCGGTGAGCACTGTATCTTTTACAATGTTAAAATAGGAGCCTAAATAGCCGCCTTCAGCATCTCTCCAGAAATACAAATTATATGGGCGGTCCTCCCAGTAATAAGCAATCGTATAACTGCCTTTCGGTATAGTTAATTGAGTTTGACCTGCTATCATTGTAAAGGAATCTTCTATAATATGAAAAAGCACCGCACGATGATTTTCTGCTGTCAGCAGCATACAATGATGTTCCACGATTTCGGAATCGTATCGTATCTTTCTTTCTATTATTTCATCCCCATACATCATTTATTGCTCAAGTCTCCTTTTATAAATTCATTCTGTCCAATTGGCCCATAGTTCTGCGGACCATTTACGCTCGTTATTATAACTTATTGTACATAGAAATAGAAAAAGCTTACTCCATCCAGCTAATTTAATAGCCTGGAGTAAGCTTTTAATACTTTAGTGTTTTTGCAGTAAGCTGGTCAGCAGCCCCTTGTCCAGGCTGCCTTTTCCCGTTCGCTTAGCCTCGTCATGCCACCAGTTGGCTTTTTCCGGGTTTTCGAGGACTTCTTTTATCTCACTCGGATGCTCAACAACTGGCGCGGAGCCGCGAAGCGACCTGCCTGCAGTCTCTCTTACAAACAGGGTGACAACAATAATTCCGAACGCACACATGCCCATCAGGTAAAATGCCGGTACCATATTATTATCAGTCACACTCACAAGCCATGCCACAAGCAGCGGCGTCGTTCCTCCAAAAAGGGATGTCGCCGTATTATATGTGATGGCAAGTGCACCGTAACGCACTTTCGTGAAGAATAAAGAAGGCAGTGTAGCCGGCAGGGACCCCTGCAAGGTGGACAGCGTCGCACCGAGAATCAGCAATCCAAAAAAGGCCGCATATATATTGCCTGAACGAACCAGCATGAATGCAGGGATGCTTAGGACAATTGCCCCCAATAAACCTGCTTTTAATACTTTGTTCCTCCCATATCGATCACTCAATCGTCCCATTGTTAATACCATTGGAACCATGGCAATCATGACAAGCACAAGGAGCAATAACCCTTTTTGCTCACTGTAGCCAAGTTCCTCAGACATATAAGATGGCATATACGTAAGAACGGTGTAACTCATCACATTGTAAAAAATTACGATGCTTGTACAAATTAACAGAGCCTTCCAATGCTCAGCAAAAATCTCTCTTAGGGACGAATGTTCTTTTCTTTCTTCTATCGTTTCATTCATAGCCTCAAATGCTGGAGTCTCATCCAAATGGTTGCGGAAGTAGAAACCGATGATGCCAAGTGGTGCAGCAATGAAGAAAGGTATTCTCCAGCCCCATTCCACCATTGTTTCACTTCCAAGAATAGATGTCAGCAAGGTGACAAGACCGGCACCCGCAATAAACCCTACCAGTGTTCCAACCTCTAATCCACTTGCCATAAAGCTGCGATTTTTATCGGGAGTGGTCTCCGCAATGTAGGTCATTGCCCCCGCATACTCACCACCCGTTGAGAAACCTTGAACGAGTCTGGCTAATAGCAATAACACCTGAGCAGTAATCCCAATGGCTGCAAAACTAGGTATTAAACCAATACTAAGGGTGGCAGCCGACATCAGAATCATAGTGATTGCCAGGACATTCTTCCGGCCAATGCGGTCACCCATCATTCCAAAAAACATACCACCGAGCGGCCGTGCTATGAAAGCCACTGCAAATGTAGCAAAAGCATATATAAGCTGAAAGGATGGATCAATTTCCGGGAAAAAAACTTTTCCGATTGTAACGGCTAAGAAGGAGTAAATACCAAAGTCAAACCACTCCATCGCATTCCCGAGCGATGTACCCATCATAGATTTTTTAGCGACACTGCTGTCTACTACCGAAATATCTTTTTTCTCTACGGATCTTGGTTGTTTATTCACATTTTCCCTCCTAAATATTATTACACTAGAATAATTGCTTAATGGTTTTTTCCCTATCTCTCATCTATTAAACAATACAAATATTGGTAATAATCAGAAATCTTAACACCTGCAACTCCATTAAACAAAAAAGCTGCCTATTGGCAGCCTGCTGATCAATGGTGGTTTTAAGCGACCATATATTATAGATATTGGAATTATAATGCTGATAGTTACACCTTAGCTTTACAGAGATATCAAAAGGAAACAATCATATCTTCCCTTCTCTAATCTGTCCAATCAGCTTCTCCATCCAAAAAATAGCATGCTCCGCTTTGGTTGACACGTATCCGCCCAGGAATTCAATTAGCTGTTCATTATCTTTGTCTTTTTCAATTAGCTGTTCAAAACTTTTATAATACTCCCACTTAGCCTTGGCACTCTTTAATTTTTCTTCAAGGATTGCAGCTGCTTTGTCCCGGTCTACGTATTCGAGGTTGGCCAAACCCACCATCATTTCACCGATCGTATCGGCTTTTTCAAACAATTTGTAAATTTTCCTCGGCAGTTCTTCCCGGCCGTTTGCGGTGATCTCGAATATGTGTTTATCCGGGCGATGCTCCTCTTTCATAATTTCAACTGCTTGAATCAAGCCTTGTTTCTCTAAAGAATCAAAATGGTAGTACAGCTTGCTCTCTGTTATTCCTGCGAGCTGATCAAATGGAATGGGTTCTGAAAGCTGCTTTTTTATTTTATAAGGGTAATTCTTACCTTCCATCAGTTTCGTTAAAATAAATATTTGAATGGTCATCCTTTATACTCCTTCAAGAGAATTACCCTTATTTTAGCAAAACGCAGGTGCCATTTCAGCCTCATCCTTTGCCTTCTTAATAGAAAGCCACCCTTAAAGATATCAGTATGCCTGCACTAAGGGTGGCTATTTTATCTTACTTAAACACCTTCATCGGCAGGTGCGTCAAGGACTGGCCAGTGGCAGATGATGTTAAATTCTTTTCCAATTCAAACCCTTCCACTGGTTCAATGCCGGAGAATTTTTTCACGAAGGTCTCCAATGCTATTTTCATTTCCAGGCGTGCCAGAGGGGCACCCAAACAGAAATGCGGGCCATTGCCGAATGTCAGATGCTTTTTATTGTTAGGCCGGTGTATGTTTAACGAAAAAGGATCTTCAAACATCCGATGGTCCAAGTTACAGGCACTCATCCAGGCAATAACGACATCCCCCTCTTTTAGCTCAACACCTAATAAATTGTTATCTTTTTTCACAGTGCGGTCTCTTCTCGACATATGGAATCGATAGCGAAGCATTTCTTCAACTGCGTTCGGCACCAATTCAGGGTCTTTACGCAGCTCTTTATATAGTGACTCATCGTCATATAGCAATGAATAAAACGTATTGGCGATCGCATGACTGGTAGTCTCGACTCCTGCACCTAAAAGCAGCATAGTCACCTGCACAATTTCATCATCGGTAAACTTTTCGCCATCTACCTCAGCTTGAATCAAATCAGAAATAATATCATCCGAAAGATTCGACCTCTTCTGAACCACTATCGGATAGAGATATTGAAAATATTCTTTCGCAGCATTTTGTTTTTGAAGCTCTATGTCTTCCAGTCTTTCTTTATCATAAGGCTGGAACAGGATATCTACCCACTCCTTGAACTGGGTCCTGTCCTGTATCGGCACGCCAAATAAATCGGCAATCACCATACTCGGCAACGGGGCTGCCAGAGCCTCAACGATATTCACTATCGAATTTTCCTGGATGTTTTCTGTCAGTTCCTGTGCGATCTGCTCAATGCGCGGCTCCCAATTCTTTAAACTGCGGGGAGTAAAAGCTGCCGCTAACAAGGAACGCCATTTTCGATGATCCGGAGGGTCCACAAGTGTCAGATTGGTTAAAGGCGACGCTTTTTGCTGCTTATCATTGGCGCCAACAAAAATCGTTGTTCTCGGCCCGGCGCTTGAAAAATATTCATAGTTGCCAAGCACCTGTTTCACACCCTCATAGGTAAACACATTCCAAGTATTCGTTGGTTCATGATAATACACCGGATGATGATGGAGCATATCTTTATACCACTCAATAGGAAAAAACTCTTCTGCACGTAACTGGAAATTAGTAATCTCGTTTACGGGAATAACTTCTTTCAACATACGATTTCTTTTCCTCCTTTAAAATGATGGAGATTCGCCGGGCTTCGCCAAAGTTAGATTTAATAGGCTATTAAATGCCTTCGTTAATTACATTACTCTAATTAGAGTAGTTTAAAAAGAGTATTTCAGGCTAAATATTTCCATATTTTATTTTGGAGAAAATTTATATGTAGTCCATGTAACCTACAAAACGATTGAAACTTGAGAGATACGCCTGTATGGATGCTGCAGCTAGTTCGATAGGCACCTTTCAGGGAAATTTTGTATTTAAGTGATTAGACTTATGGTATGGTAATACATATAGGGTGAGTCCCTTGTTAGTAAGGATTTAAAGGAGGCCTCGTCATGATTATCAAGTGGATTCGGCACAGATAATGAACAGGGGCAGGCCAATGCTCCGGGAAGAAACTGATCTGCGATAGGAAGAACAGTGAGACGGAGGTAAAATATGAGTGAACAAATAATGAAAATAAATAATGTGGAAATCTGTACTGAGAGCTTTGGGAACCCCAAGAATCCAGCTATTCTTTTGATAATGGGCGCCATGACTTCACTCGATTGGTGGGATGAGGACTTCTGTTTTCGTCTAGCTGAACAGGGGAGATTTGTCATCCGGTACGATCATCGGGATTTGGGAAGGTCGACTACTTATGAACCCGGGACTTCCCATTACACCATAACGGACTTGGCTGATGATGCGGCAGGCGTACTCGATGCTTATCAAATAGACCAGGCACATATTGTCGGTATGTCCATGGGCGGCTTAACTGGCCAGATTCTTGCCTTAAGACATCCGGAACGTGTATTGACGCTGACCCTTATCGCCTCAAGTGTGTTTGGAACTGTGATGGAAAAGCTGCCGCCAATGGACCAAAGCATACTGGATTACCACGCGAAGAGCGCTTCCATCGATTGGTCGGATCGGGATGCGGTTATTTCCTTTCTTGCGGGCGGATGGAAAACATTAGCCGGCTCCAAACCTTTCGAGCATGAAAGAATGCATAAGCTGGCAGCAAGAGAAGCCGACCGTGCCAATCATCTCCCAAGCAGATTTAACCATGCCCTGCTGCAAGGCGGAGAAGAATATTATGATAAAACGGATGCGATTCGCGTACCGGTTCTCATTATCCACGGCACGAAAGATCCTGCCCTCCCTTACGAGCATGGACTTGCGCTTAGGAAAGCCATTCCTCATGCAGAACTGGTGACGCTTGAAGGGACTGGACATGAGATTCATAGTGAAGACTGGAACCAGATTATAAATTCTGTTGTTAAGCATAGCTCCTGATTAAAGACTAAGATGTTACTAGAAAGTTCAAAGCCCAGTTTCTCCAATCAAATTAGAAACTGGGCAGCTTTTTTCTTTACAATCATGGCATTAAAAGGAACGGAAAGGAATTGACTGCATCCGAACCCTTTAAGTGTGAATTTTTGAAACCCCTTTATACATTTATTCGTATAAAATATTAGAAAAACCTAAAGAAATATGGTGTTGCTAAGTGTTCATTAGAATTTTTCACAAATCAAGCCGACCGGCACAAGCAGCTCTAGTTGCAGGCTCTATACTATTATTAATTGGCGGAATAGTTAGTCTTGCTTTCTAAGTTCCAGCCAGCCAGACATACTATACCTTACTAAAATTGTATTTAAATTGAATTACTGCCTTTAACAGTACCATATCACGATATTCAACTACATTTAGATTCCTTTGTAGCGGAGGCGTTAGCAAAAGCTGGCGCCTTTTTTTAATTAGCTGTGAACTAAAAAAAGAAGCAGCTGGAAAACAGATGAAATCCAGTGATTAATCCTTAACTTACACTAAAAAAAGTGCAAGAGCTATGGTCGCACTTTATGATTGGAATTGATTAATTTAAGCTCTTTTTCAGACTTACCTGATTCCGGGCAGAGTGAAAGTAAATCTGCATTAACCGCATAAGTAAATGTATCCTCTGTTTTTAATTCTCTCTTGCCGTTGATAATTAATTTGTCATAATGTAAAGAGATTTTTATAAGATGGGTATACATTTGGTCGTTTTCAGCGGACTTAAGCTGCTTAATCCAAATACGAATTCCTTCTGGTTTTAGCTCTCCCCAGCTGATGGAGTTTGCATTATATTTATGATGATAATAATCGTTTAAGCTATGACGAACCCATACCTGCATTGTGTCATATATAAACATCTTTGCTGCTTGATCCTTCACTTCATATTTTTCTCCTCCTACTGCAGGAACCTTACTAGCCGAGGCATTACCAACGGTTAAGAAAAATATCGCGACAAAAATTAGCACCATTTTATTCATCTCAACACCCCCATAATTAATTATGAATAGGGTTGCCTAATGATATTCTTTAATGTACTTAAAATGGAAGTTAAATTTAGCTGGGTTCCCAACTATCATGCCCAAGCAGAATAAACCTCCCGCAATAATAAAATAAAAAAAGTGCAGGAAATAAGATCTCCATACACTTTTTCACCTTCACCTATTTATTTAATAAAAGCTCTGTTTCCGAAAAAATTTCTTGTAGTATTTCCAGCGCTAGCCTTGTGCTATCTATGTTTGCAGAAAGCAATGTGATTATTTTATCTATTTTTATCTTATAGTCTTTTGGCTTGGCATCAAACCCGTCAATCATTCGAACAGCTTTTTTCTCATTGATACAATATTCTTCATTCAGAGCAAATAAGACTTGATTTAGACATGAGATGGATCGATAACAATGACCTGTAACATACGAAATATCATCTTTATCAGCATTAGCTTTTGCAAACATTAATGAAAACGATGCTTCGAACATAAAGTAGCCAATGATTGCATCCTTTAAAGGCTTTGGATATGGCATGGTTTTGGATTTTAGGCTGGCAATTCGATTCCTTTTGTCATCCAGTATTTTGCAGATGGAGACTTCACCCATATACATAACATTTAAATAGGCATGTGGGTGTCCTGTATGGTAATGAGTTGAAACGTTACCTAACAGGCATTCATCAATGACCTGCTCCACTCTATTGATATCACGAAATATTAAATCAACGTGATAACCTTGAACAATAATCCATCCGCCTCCATTTATCCAAGCACCCCATTCCCCTAAAGATGTAACTAAATTCTCTCTATGTTCATCATCCAGTTTTGCAGCAGCCCTGTTAACATCACTGACATTAAAACCTGCCGATTCATCATAGTAGATTCCAATGTCAATATCAGAAGTGGCGTGATTAGTCCCTCTTGCTCTGGAGCCGCCTAAAACTGTCCCTACAATGCCAGGTATCCCGTCCAGTTCTTTTATTATTTCAGTTATAATCTTTTGCACAGTCAAAAATTTTCAACTCCTATAGATTTATTTTAATATGGGGCCATACGTTACTCATCCATTAATTTGTCCTCCCTTTCTTTCAGCCTGCCGCTCTCAATTATCTTTATTTAATTATAAAATCTAAGCTCTTTCTCACAATGTTATAAATGTATAAATTATCATTTGTGACTTAGGCGTTTCCTATATAACTTTATTGATATAAGGATAATGATATCGAGCAAGCAGCAGCAAAGAATCATCAATCCACTGAAGAGATAAGAACTTGGAAACAGACAACCCCAGAAACTATCCCAACTGACAACGTTTCTATAGATTTGTATGGTGAGGTTGGAAAATATGGACTTGTCCGCGGCACCTTCAGGGTTGAGAATGAGGGGAAACATACATGGTATTTATGGGTTGACCCTGACAAAAAGGAAGAGTTGATTGGTAAAAAAGTAACTATTACAGGGATTAATGAAAAAGATAAAAACGCAGAAATGGACTTAGGTGTAAGTGATATTGCAGAATTATTAACGGATGAAGCAAAAATTATTCCTGACTCTATGAATGCATTGAAATTCGAAAGTACCATAACTCCGCCAAGGGAAGGCAAATGGAAAATAAATACTTTTGTAGATGATACCATATTAGGAACAACTGTTGCTGAAGCTCAAGGTAAATAATGCTCTACAATAATATTCTTATTATAAATGCCCTTCTTTTTAGAAGGGCTGTTTTTTTTTGCTATCCTAAAGTTTGCCCATTTTTAACAAATTACTAGAGATCGCCACTTAGGGACATTAGTATGATATAAAGAAATTTGGTTTTTACCACTGGTTATCATCAACAAACCGCAACAGTTCCTTTGATACAGAAATAACGTCTTCCTCATTAAAAATGATACAAGCTGTGCCCCCACCATATTTCTCGTGTTCAAATTCACCAAGGACTGTAACATATCCCTTTTGAAAAAAATAAATGAGTTCTCCATCGAGTTCTTCAACAGCACTTAAATCATTAAATAAATATGCTTTGCGCGGTTTGTCATAAATCTGCAATGCACTGCCTCCTTGCTCCATGATTAGCAGCTTTACTTGTATAAAAGTACCCGTAAATTTAAGTGAATTTCTTCAAAATCTATTAACTTACCTTATTAATGCACCAAACACCAGTTAATTATTGCACTCAATTTATTATATAATGTTAAAATATTATATTGCTGATTCCTGTGGTCTAATTTTTGTATTTTACTATATTATCGGTAGTTTGCAGCTTATTAAAGAAAATATAGAAAGAGGGATTTTTTATCAAAGAAAAAAATTTGGTTGTTATACATACTGTTTCTTTGTTTGTTTTTATAGCTGTTACCAGCCTTACATATACTCAAGCAGGTTTGGAACTTGACCAAGTCATCACACACTGGTTAATAAAATTCAAAGATACACTTATTGGAAGCAGTATGAAATACATCTCTGTATTAGGTTCGAGTGAGTTTATTTTAATCTGTACACTATTCCTTTTACTTTGCCTCATGTTTAAAAGAGATTGGTATAATAGCTTGTTCTTATGTGCTGTAACATTTGGGGGTATTCTTTTAAACCTTGTGTTGAAAATCGCTTTCCAGAGGGAACGCCCAGAAGATATGCATTCCATTGAAGTTTTTAGCTACTCTCTTGATATTCCATCTTATAGTTTCCCAAGCGGTCACACAATGAGGGCTGTTGTGATGTGCCTCTTTTTAATCTATATTAGTTCCCTTTTATTTAAAAAGGGTTTCACTAGAATGGTATCCTATGTTATCTGCATCACCATTATAATAGCCGTAGCAGCAAGCCGTATTCTCCTTGGATTTCATTTTCCATCCGACACGGTCGCTGCTGTCAGTATTTCAATAGTTTGGTTCACCTTCTGCTTATACTTTTTCCCATTCATAATAGAAATAATAAAACGGCAAAGGGCTTAAAAACCTTTTCCGTTTTTTATTTTGTATAAATAAAGCACGGCACTTTGCTTAAATATCCTGCCTATAGCATTTGAATTCTTATCTTATTCTTCACTGTTCACCTATATCCTCTTTTAGAAAACTTCCCGCAGCAGCTAAATTCTTTTACTGGGAATCCATTAATCTTGGAAAATCCACCCTTTTTTCTAATCATTTTCTAATCTGCTTTTCAGATAATTTTAGTTTTCGGCAGGTACATTATAAGTAATAAAGCTAGGAGGGAAACAAATTGAAGATTGTAATTGTACCATCGGGGTTTAAGGAATGCATGGATGCGGAGGATGTTGCTTTGGCGATGGAAAGAGGAGCTATGCGGTTTAATGAGTCCGCCAAAATCGAAGTAGTACCCATGATTGATGGGGGTGAAGGGTTTGCCAAAACCATCACGCGATTAAAGAGCGGGAAATTAATTTACCTGGAAGCTACCGGGCCTGTAGGCAAAAGAATACATACCTATTTTGGCATGTTCGAAGAGAACGGGAAGCAGACTGCTGTAATTGAGATGGCAGCTGTTGCCGGGCTGAAGCATGTCCCGCTGCTGGAACGCAATCCTTTGCTGACGACTACTTATGGTGTGGGCGAGTTGATCCTGGCGGCACTTGACCTTCGGGCAGATCGATTTCTAATCGGCTGCGGCGACTCTGGAACATCAGATGGAGGAGCTGGAATGGCTCAGGCACTTGGAGTGAAGTTTATGGATACCAACGGGGAAATTATTGATATTCATGGCGGAGCTGATTTATTGAAGGTAAAGCATATTGATGCCACTGGTATTGATAGGCGGCTTAGTAAAGTGAAAATAGATGCAGCCTGCAACTGGGAGAATGTTTTATGCGGGGAAAGAGGTGTGGCAAGAGTATTTGGACCGCAAAAGGGTGCGAGCCCAGAACAGGCAGGCATATTATCTGACGCTATGGAACATTATGCTGGATTAATAGAAAACACCTTCTCTTTGGATGTCAGATTGATACCTGGAGGCGGGGCCTCAGGCGGGCTAGGGGCAGGTTTGGCAGCATTTGCAGGTGCCTCTCTTCATCCGCGCTTTAGCCTTATTAAGAAGTATATTAACATCGAAGAAAAAATTGCAAACGCTGACATTGTGCTAACAGCAGAAGGCAGCATCGATTCCCAGACTCCCCATGGAAAAATACCAACAGAAGTCGCGCGAATTGCCAAGAGATACGGAATCCCCGTTATTGCCATTACCGGAACGATCGGAAAGGGAGCCGAACTAAATTATGAAGCAGGCATCGATGCTTTCTTAAGTATTATTCAAAAGCCAACTTCACTTGAGAAGGCTATTCTCTATGCTCCTGAATGGATTGAAGACAGCACAGAATCTGTGATGAGACAGATTGCCATAGGGCTGAGGATTGCCAAAAGGAACCGGGTTAAGGAAGCAGCCGTTTAATATGCAGACAAGAATAGAAAGACATAAACATAGCGGGCCTCTTATGGTACAAGTGGATCGTGTTTTTACACGGACGCTCACCATTATCCTCTTACATGGCCTTTTCCTGCTGGTGACTTTCTTTTTGGAGGGGCTGGACTACAAGGCAAAATTATCACTATTTGCTTTCCTCTCCGCCATGACCCTTTGGATCACAACGAAATTTCCGGCAGGATATGTCGCACTTGCTAGTGTTTGCTTCATTGTTTTCATGAAGGGCAGCAGCCAGGAGCTTCTATTCCATTCCCTCTCCGAAGAAGTAGTATGGCTGATGATTGGGGCCTTTATCATTGGAGAGGCGGTTACACAATCCGGATTAGCTGCCAGACTTGTTGAATTTATTTTAAGGAAAAGCCGGACTGCTGGAAGAATGAAAATGGGGATTATCTCATATATTTTCGCAACAGCTTTTTTTATCCCCTCCACTTCCGGACGTGCTGCAATGGCAAAACCCATCATCATGCATGTAGGAAGCAGATTATCTCCAGGAGAGAAAAGAGTTTTGGCGGTCACAGTGCCAGTCGTCATACTAATGAGTACATCTGCTGCTTTAATTGGAGCCGGATCTCATATGATTAGCATCGGCCTCCTAGAGAGCGCTTCGGGACAGACCATCTCCTATTTACAATGGATGGTATGGGGTCTGCCATTTGCTCTAATAGTGACAATTTTATCTGTGTTGGTCATAAAATGGCTGATGAGACAGGAAGCAACATCCGCCCACTGGGATACTAAAACAGCCGTCGAAGTAACCAAGCCTCTAACCATGGCGGAGAAAAAAACTTTAGTCATTATTGCCTTCCTTTTAGCAGGATGGATGACTGAAAATATCCATGGGTATGATCTTGCGTTTGTAACAGTCCTTGGAGCCATCGTCATGATGCTTCCCAACATAGGTATCATCAGCTGGAAGCAAGGAATTAAATCAGTATCGTGGAACCTTATTCTGTTCGTAGCAGCAGCGACTTCCCTTGGAAAGATACTGGTTGAAACTGGTTTGGTTCAATGGCTGGAGGAAAAGATAACAGGTTTTCTCTTTTTGTTCAGTCAGGCCCCTGGCTGGATTATAGTACTGGGCATTTTACTGATCACCTCAACGAGCCATTTATACATTACTTCCCATACTACAAGGGCAATCGTTCTGATTCCAGGGATCATTCTCTTTAGCCAGTCAGCAGGGATTAGTCCCTCTGCTGCCGTCTTTCTAAGTTTAATAGGAATGAATTATTGCATTACCTTTCCTGTCAGTTCAAAAGCACTGCTTCTCTTTTATGAAGATGGAGATTTAAATTATGATGCAGGGTTATTGACTAAGTTAAGTGCAATCCTAATGCCGGTTTACATTATAGTGGCTGTGGTTTTTTATTGTACTTATTGGCAATGGACTGGAATGAGCCTGCATTAATTCAGCTTACATTAATTGGCTAGTTCATTTCCACTGGTGTTTTTCAAAACATCTCAAATGGTCTATAACAAAGCAAAACTCGTCCTGCAACTGACGAGTTTTCTTTGTTAAACTGAAGCCCCCATTACTTTAAATTCTAAAGTCAAAAAGTTCCCTTCTAATTTGTCGGTGAAGCTTTATCTTAAATTTTGTTGACTAAATTAGTAGTAACTTGCCTGTCCCCTTAGTGGAATAAAAAAAAGCCGCATAATTCAGCAGCCGGTCATGAACATATGCTCTTGTTATAATAAGCAGCTGTGCTTACTGAGAGTTAATTGTGACTTAAAAATCAATGTCAATCCACTTTCAAATAATGAAAGAAAACACGTTCCCATCTATAAATTAGTAATTTCACCATTACCTATATGTTATATTTCGGCCTTCCGTAACCGGCAATCTTTTGATTAGACAAAGTATAAAACTTCTTGCTAACGCCGCCTCCGTTGGAAATCTCGCTGGAAGCCCCGAAAGTATTGCCTTCGATTGTATATACATATGTGGAATCAACCGCATAAACAATTCCTGTATGACTAACACATTGAATGTTGGAGCCAAAGAAAATTTGATCACCAATTTTCGGGCCGGACGTATAATATTGACCGTTATTTTTAAAATATAGAGCGGAATGTGCGCAGCTAGCCCCACGCTCTCCATGGCACAAAAGCTTCTTCGCTTCTTCTACTCCGTAAGCTTGTACAAAGCACCAGTCAACAAATACGTCGCACCAGGCATATCCTTGTTTTTCACCAATATAAAATCCGCTGATGGCATCTAAATCTCTTGCGTACTTAGTGAAATTATTAACACCAGCATTAGCGGTCTTGTCATCAAGATCCCTGTTACTTGCCTTTTCAAGATAGCCAACTTCTGCTTTGGCTATTTCAATGACAATGGATACATCAGTCACATCCTGCACCTCCTTAAAACGGTAATACAAGCCACTACTTTATTAGATGCGTCAATATAAAACCCAGTTACAGGATACATGGACTAGTACCTATTTTAATCGAAAAATTTTCAACGCCAGTTGAGTATGGCGGCTCGTTAGAACACCAGATGCTTGGAAGAATAGATATAACCAGCTGTAGCAAAAATTGACCTACAGTACTTAATTAATCTAGTAAGAACACAAAAAAAGCAGCTGTATAGGCTGCTTTTTTCGTCCGTAAATAGCTTAAAATTAGAGCTAACTATTTATTATGTCGTTTGTTAACTTCAATCTTTATGAACTCCGGCAAATAGTTGGGAGTACATCCTTTTGATACTTTTTCATCTTTGTAAAGACCCGTTTTCTCGCCAATTTTAATACAGCGTGCACGATTCTTTTCATCATAAACGCCTATCCAGCCTGCGGTGAAATTCATAGCCCATTGTACTTCCGGTTCTTCCTGCGAAATATTAGCTTCTAACGCAGATAGCAAGTCTTCGGTGTTATCAGGCGGTGTTTGTCCAGTCCATCTCAACCGTGCTTGATAATACCAGAAAGCTCGCCTTTGTAGAGCAGAAGGACTAGTTTCCCATGACTCCATCAATGCAACTGTCTTCTTATCTTTATTGAGCTGATTAGCCATTAACCAATCCATTAAGTTATTTCGCTCATCAATCGTGTGAATCTGCATATCCTTATCAAGCTTATTCAGTACATCTTGTGAAAGAAGTTTTTTGTCCATAATTAGGATTGCTAAAAGTCTGGGCAAATACTCTTCGCTTGACCATAGTTCCATAGCTAGTTCGTGATCCTTTTTTATGACCTTCGCGATTTTTCGTAAATCGCCCAGCTTGGTTTTACTATCGATCTGAGATAAGATGTTTTCTGCTTTTGAAGAGCGTTTTATTTCTGCAGCTTTATTTTCGTTCATTTTATACCACTCCTTTTTTAACACTTTTTTAATATGTAGTTGACGTTCTATTTTTTATCTCCAAGTATAGTTCGAAAACTTTACAACTTCAATTAATGCCTTTGAGTTTTTCCCACTCACTTAAGTACATAGTTGGTGAGTTCTCAGGCTCTGAAGGGAGTTTGCAGATAAATTCTAATGAATTCCCATCGGGATCATGAAAATACACCATAGCATGAGATTGATCTGGCATTACAATTGGCTCAGCAGGTTCAAATCCGAACTCTTCACACAGATCAATCCCCCTTTGCTTTAACCATTGCTTTGCATTTTTCAAATCCTCAAGATTCACTTTAAACGCTATATGTCTTAAGGATGGATGGTAATTTATATTAACACTTTGGTCATTTTCCCATAAACCAATCCAGCTATTATTCTCTACTATCCAAAAAAACGCTGTCCTCTCATACCTGATTGCTAACTTTAAGCCTATGCCTTCGTAAAATTCAATTGACTTTTGTAAATGACTAACTGGCAAATGCGCTTCATATAATCCTCTAATCATTTTATATAACCTCCTTACATGAAATTTTACATTTCTATGAGATGATTACCTCCAGGCATAGTTTGATATCCCCTGCAACTTTAGATGTAGGATTAATAGGAATCTCAGTTTGTCCAAAAGAAAAAGCTGCCGATTAGCAGCTGATCTTGCACTTAAGCATCCTTTCGTTCAACAGGCAAAGGTTATTTTTGAGCAGGATTTTTTAACCACTCGTCATTCCGCTGAAAATATACTTCACTAGATTCCCTATGGATATGGTAAAGCCATTTCAGGCATATGGATTGGATTAAAATATTGAAGTTCAGCAGTCTCATTATCGATTGGATATAGTTCACCACTCTGCCACTCTGAATAATGCATTCAAACATAAAGACGTTATACTCCACTTGATGACCAGTAGGATATTGATATCGAAAGTCTTCCCCGCCAAATATACCTAATAACTTCTTGGGTAAAACATTTAATCCTGTCTCTTCCCATACGTCTCGAATAACTGCTTCAGCAGGTGCTTCTCCAAGTTCAATGGCACCAGCAGGAAGACTCCACTTTTCACCATTTCCTTTGTATGGTAATAAAATTTCTCGCAAATCGTTTCGAACAATCCCTGCTGCACAGGGCATAAAGATTAGTTCATTCCCTACTTTTTCTCGGAGTTTCTTATAGTAATCTGACATTCCCATTATCTAACCACCTAGAGTTAGTTATTTCTTTATAAATTCTCTCCGGTATATAAAGGACCAGTTTTTTCTTCACCTAAACTTCCCTGAGTAAGCAAATTGCTCTATTACTTTATTAAAGAGTACATCTTTAAGTCTTTATGTTCCCCTTTAACATACAAAACTTTTCTGTTTATACCTTCAAATGACATCCCCAACTTTTTCATAACGCGCTCTGAACCCTCATTTTCTAAGAAGCATCTTGCCTGAATACGAACTAAGTTCATACTTTCGAACCCAAAAGTGGTGATTGCCTCTGCTGCTTCCGTAATTAACCCTTTGCCCCAGTATTCTTTTGATAAGACATATCCAATTTCAGCACTATTGTGTCTTGGCTGCCACCAAACAAAATGAACTGTTCCAATAAATTTACCGCTTTCTTTGAGCTCTATCCCCCACGGGGCATCATATTGAGGCAAAAAGTTATTTATAAAGTCAATTGTATCTGTTAATGAAGAATGTGTATCCCAGGTTACATATCTTGTTACATCTTCATTCGAGGCATATAAAAACATATCTTCTGCATCATCTAAGGTGATTTTTCTAAGAATGAGACGTTCCGTTTCTATTTTAGGTATATCACCAAATCTTTCTATCATATTCATGAATTCACCGCTTTACAAAATATTACCTGGTGCCCTGGTTAGCAGTCCCGGTTTATTTCATTTCAATAAAAGGAGTATTTTTACCTGCTTAACGCCAGGCTTCCTCTGAACCGCCTATAAGGTAAATTACCAACAAAAAAATAGCGTTAATCCAATCCCACCTGGATAAACGCTGCCTTCTTCTTTATCTGTTCCAACTGTTTTGCAGTTTTCGAATAAAAATAATTTGACCAATATGATAGGCATTATGGGTTGTTGAATTACTCAGAATATGCCACCATTTAGCCTGTTCCGGAAAACCGATTACGTCACTTTCTATTTTATCTGCGGATAATAAACCATCCCATTTTAAAAGTACAGCAAGCAGCGTTCTTTTTAAATCATGAAAGGTGGTATTTTCCGGAATTTTAAAACTCTCTTTGTTATCTGCAATGGAAGGGACAGCATCCATGCTGGATTTCATATACCTGGTCTGCCAGCATTGATTCCAATATATTAAATGCTGTACAATCTCAGCAATACTGGGACAATTCTCGTTTGGCTTCCAAAATGCCTGTTTTTCTGTTAGATTTTCCACGGATTCTGAAAAAGGCTTATACCAACTGGCATCATTGGCATTCGCCAGAAATTGGTCAGAAAGAAGATCTTTTATGTCAGCTATTGTAATCACTCCTCATAAGTTCTCATTTACCTTTTATATTATTCTATATATTTACTTTGACACCCTTATAGTAAAAAGATACTTTTAAATTTCTTAATATTAGTAAGCCATTCCTATTATTTTTTTGAGTTGTTCCTCATTTTCTTTTATATTCACTTGGATACTTAGATGTTTATTCAGCCTAAGAATTTCTGGTACCATGCTACCCATTGTTTTCATAATTTGATTAGTGTTACGGCCACAATCCCAGCTTTCCAAGAGCGATAATTGCCAGCCTTTCAATTTGCTTCTATTCCCCTCAATTTTAGACCAAACACCGTAGGGGCTATCCAACTGCTGTTCCATCTCCATAAACCAGCCAGAAACAATTAACCAGCGTACTCTATCTAAGTTAGATAAAGCATAATAATTTTCATTCCTCATAACCGCACGGTAAGTTTCGTGTATTAAAGCAAAGAGTTTGCCTCGCCAAAACTCAACTTCCTCCGGTGATGGTTTATACACCTCAAATGATGAGTCATTAATCACCACACTAATCATGTTATTTGGGTCATAAAGAACTTTATATCCCTTTAACCAAATAGACGGTTTAACCTCCTCAGGCGAATGATACCAGCTATCTACCTTTACAAAAGAATCGTAATGGGTAACTATAACTGGGGAAGAAGGATGGAAGTCTTCATAAAATAAAACATTTCCCCATTTTCCAGCTCTATTACCTTTCTCTTTAATAAAATCCGCTTTCTTTTCAGGAGTGACAACAGTGTGTAAATCAATATCTGAGTAATTGTCAAAGTTCCCTCTCGCCAGTGAACCTGCTAGATAAATAGCCAAAACATTGGAATCTGATGTAAGATCATTTAATGCGTTTTCCAAGAGAACATCCCGATATTTAGGCAGTGATTGATCTCTTTCTAAATGTTTGCTTACAAAGCCCACTCTTCTTTCACCTGCCCCTTTAGCACAAATAGAAAAAAGCTCCTTGATTAGCAGCTGATCTTGAGTATAGGCACCCGTAATTTTAAGTAAATGTATGCATAATAATACTTCTATCTTTACCCATAAACGGATTAAAGGATTATATCAAATATTCTTTGATAGCCAAAGGGCAAAACTGAAGCAACTAAAACACCGATAACTATATAAGATGCTGCTAAAACTCTAAATTTAAGAACGGGTATTTCTTCTCTTTTATAAGCAATACTTAAGACTTTAATCATAAAAAAACAGTAATAAAAATAATCATAGCTGAAAAAAGACTGGTTAAAAATACTGGCATTTTGCGCCTCCCATATAAGACACTCTATTTTCTATATTTACTTTTAAATTCTCCGAGGATGAATTTAATTCCTTTTTTATCACCTTATTCTGTAACAACCTTCTCCTCTCTTGTATTAAAAGAAAAAGCTGCCTTATCGGCAGCTGCTCTTTAATTAGCAACACAAGCAGGAGCAATAAAAAGGTCTAAAAACGTATACTAAGCTTTCTTCTCCCACACTTTAGTATAGAAAGACATAATAACCCAAATAGCAGCCGGAAGTGTGATTGCTCCAATAAGCATATACATTAACATGTTAAATGTATTGCCATTTGCATATAACAAAATAAAAACAGCTATTAAGAAGACCAGAACTGGAATAGTCTTTATAAGAACAACTAATCCATTTTTTTCTTTTACCTTCCATTTGTTCTTGTACGTCGCGATTACAGTCCAAGCTGCCGGAATGGCAATGGCAGTGAAAATAACAGCTATTGCAAACAGTATTGATTGAACTAGAGCGGAGCTTAGCGCTGCTCCAACCCATGCAAGAACTGTTACTAAAATGAACGGGATGGCAAAATAATTCATAGTATGAGCTAAATTTTCATACTTTTCAGCAGATGTGTCACGGTCGCTATAAATCGGTTTTGTATTAGGTTTCGCTCGAAATAAATGAATATCTCCTTCTGAAGCAATATGCGACCATCCAGAAGCTGAAAAAAAGGCAAAGTATTCTTCTTCATCCCCTTTTAATGAACGGTAATCTACACTGTAGATATAATCTGCACTTTCCCCTTTTTTCAAAGTATATCCCATACCTTTAAAACCACTGACATGCCAGCCTTTCAATGAAAAACGGCGTAATTTTTCCATATCCTTATCCTCTGAAAAAGCTAGCCCGCCTGACATGATATACTTTGTTTGTTTCATTCTTCCCCCTCCTTCAGTCCCGATTCTGCTAAGTGAATCATCAGTTTCCTAATCTTCACATCTTCTTCTAATACTTCCCTGCCCTTGTCAGTAAGCAGATACGTCTTTCGCCTTGAATCTGACCCATCATGCAAATAAATCCAGTCTTGATTTAATAATTTTCTAATTATCGTGTACATTGAAGCAGGTCCTATCGTAATTTCTCCTTTTGTTGTTTCCTCAATTAAGCTCATAATGGCGTAGCCATGCCTTGGCTTCGTTAAAGCAGCCATAATGTAAAACATCGAATCCGTTAATTGCTCCGTTTTCTTCAATCCATCACCCTCTATATCTCATTAAGATATATCACTATATGATACATGTATCTAAAAACAATATATCATCATATGATATATATGTCTAGAGTTATATCACATAATGATATATAAAATTTTTGTAATTTGTATTTTATAATTAAAAAAGAGCCCTTAATATGGTTCCCCTCTAAATCTTCAAACACATGATTTTATTTTTCAATACAAAAAAGCTGCCTGCAACGACAGCGACAGAATTTGTTCGAAAATGAAAGAGATTAGAATAAATATAATGAAAGCATGAACTAATCAAACTGTAACCGGAATAGCAAGTGAATTCCAATTACTTTAGAGCTTCAACAAAATTGCCTGTTAGTTGAAGATTAAGTCATTGTTTCCTGCGCGTTATCAAGAAGATCCTAATTGTCAAAAGATCTTGATTGTTTTTCGCCTTTTATGGAAGTACAATTTCTCGATTTAGATAGGGGTTCTGCTTTCTGAAAAATCCATTAACATCATTCTTATGAATAAACATGCTTAAATACCCAGTTTTTAAAGGATTGATATGCTTGTTCTTGTAATGGTGCAGGGTAAGACATTAATACAAGCGCAACCGAACATTGCCCTTTTGCAAGTGCTGGTTGAACATACCCCCACTGACTAAGGCTAAAGCCATTTCGTTCATAAAAATCCGCTCTTCTTTTTTCGATTTCTCCCTCAGGCGGTTCGATTTCAATCACAACAGGTTTTTCATGCTGCATAAGAAATTCTTGAAGAAGCTTCGACCCTAAGCCGCCATTGCGAAAGCCTTCTTTAACTGCAAAATGCTCCAGGAAGATAAAATCAGGTCCTTCCCATGCAGCAAAAAAAGCAGCAAGCTCGTGATCTTTTTCATAAACATATATTTGATAGTTAGGGTGAGAAAGTAATGCACGTTGTGTTTGATAGGGCCTATATTCATCACGAGGGAAGGAGTCTTCCATTAATTGATAGAAGCTTTCAAATTGTTCTTCTTGTAAAATTGTTAGCATTTGATTCACCTTACTGACTTTTTATTTTGTTATTACTCGCGGAACTTCATGGTGATAGATGCATGATGTGCACGATCTACATAACCGTATTTGGTTCGATTGTTTAATAAATAGCTAAAGACATTATTGTAGGATTACCTCATCGCCAACCTTGACTTCACCAAAACGTACAGCCTTTGCCCAAACGCCGAATGTTCCATTATGATTATTAACCAGGTGCCGGAGGATTCGATCATCCTCTTTTAAGTCCTCTTGTTGATTATTCACCATTACACACCTTGGAAGCAGAGCAGCCACTCTCAGAATAACATTTGGTCCGACTTTAATTAATCGGTCAATCCAATCATCTTCCAGGTATCCCGGGGCTTCTGTATCAATTAAAAAGTTTGCCCTAAAACGGCGAATGTCTGCCGGCTCTCCTAATTCCTTACTCAACTGACGCAGTGCGGAAGTTGTAATGATACTGATTGGTCCCTCATCAAAATGAGAGATAGACTCTTCTCTTGACAAGGATACTTGAACCCCAAGACACTCAGTCAACTTCTCATTTATGACATGGTTATCAGCTCGATATTCAGTTCCATCAGGCATCTTAATGATTGGAACAGTCCCCTCATATCGAGACTTAAATTGAAATAACCCATCCATCCGCTGAAAGCGGCGTGTTGTCTTCCCGCTGCCGAACTTTCCATTTGTGTTTTTTATTGCCCACAGGCGATCTCCAATAAGACCGCGCTCATCAACTGAAGCTTTCGACAATGGCTCTCCCAGAATTGATTTTACCGGAAAACGGTACATTTCCTTCAAACTCCCTGCTTTATCATTCAAAGCCTTACCCCCATGTTTCTTTTGAAGTATTTTTTTCTCTTATATTTATTTTATATTCTTCTTCAAGAAACCTGCCTTGTTAGTCAATAATAATTCAAGGGCTTGATCTTTAAAGACTAGCGCATCTTATTGAGCCAATTACTAAGTACGATCGGCGCGCCACCATGGTTCAATATTTACACCCTGAAAAAAGAAACCCTCCCTTATTTAAGGGTGAGTTTCAAAGGATTGTTCTCTTATACATACTAAACCAATTGGCAAACTAAACCCAACTCAATTCAGCCTTTATAATAATCGGCAAGAGCCGTGAACGCAGTCTTGGGTTCCCAAGGCATATCCGGGTATGTGCGGCCGAGTCGATCTTCAAGCACCTTTACCACTCCGTAACTAGCCAAGTCGAAGTCTTTGCTGGGATTGCTGCGGTGTGGCAGGTCGTAGCGAGCGAAGGTGTTAACGAATGCAGTGTCTACACCTTCCGTGTTGAAAATGTCCAGCAGTTCACATAAGTATCTGGCTTGTTCCGCCTCATCCCGGGTGTATTCGCCGTTCAGCCGGATTGGCCTGCCGTCCTCCCCCCACTCGACGATCATATCTCCGCGCCCGCCTCTGTCAGCGGCTCCGCAATAAGTGGTGCATCCGAACTCGGTTATCGCGACAGGCTTTCCTTGCGAGACTAAGGCACGGACGCCATCGCTAAAACGCTCTGCGTCCTCTATGAATCAATAGCCAGCATCGGTTGAAATGAAATCAAAAGGTGTCCAGTCGACGCCTTCAAACGGGAGCGATGCATAGCTGATCTTCCCGCCAAACCGCTTACGGACGACTCCCACAGCCTTGTCGAGAAAGGCGTTGATTCGGATAGGGAGCTCTCCAATAACCTCTCGCAGTTTATGTGGCGCAGTCAGAAGCTTAACCCTCTCTTTGAAGGTATCACCTGGAAGAAGGCCGGCAGTAAACAGGCTCAGTTCGGATCCCGTTACAAATACTATTTCAGCACCCTGCTTCCGTAGATGCTCGGCGTGTTCGGCACAGTCTGCGAGGATGGCAAGGAGCTCATCAGCTGTCAGATCACATGTGAACGGACAGAGCCAGATGTCCAGACCGGCGTTAGCAGCATGGTCAGCCGCTAACTTCAATCGTTCTGGATCTCCTCCCGTAATGCGCACTGCTGTACAGTGCAGATCCTCTCGAATAATCCGCATTTCCCGCTGGACAACCTCCGGATCAAACTGTTCACGGGTAGTTATTCCGGCATTAATAAAGCCGGTATCGTAGGTGATTCCTTTTCCCCGCATGATTCTTTCCCTTTCTTATCAAGATCAATGTGTAACTCAGCTTTCTTGATGTAGTCAGCAAGATGTCTATCCAGTCCAAGTCTCTCCCCTATTTCAGGATTCTCTTTATAATAGTGGGCAGCTGCTTTGGTTAAATCGGAATCCCCAAAACTCAACTGATTGAATAATTCAGCCCATTGTTTCACCAATTGTATAACCGTCAGATTCTCAGGCGGTATTCCCTTCTCATATTCACAGCGAATCTTTGCAGTTATTTCTAGCCATTCACTGACCATCTGCTTTCTTTCCTCTAATCCAAGCTGTTTGAACATCTTTTCCTGTTGATCCTGGGTAAAGTATTTATCCTTACTCCTATTGATCACTTCAATTAAGTTTAGGAATTGCTCTGACTCCACTTCCTGCTGACTGTTAAGCAATTCATAAATCCTTTCCAAACGGCTGCACAATTGTTCTTGAATCTGTATTGACTCTCTTACACTTTCCAGCTGTACTTTTATCACTTCGGCCGGATTCAGCTTTGGATTTTCCATCATCCTCTTAATCTCTTCTAAGGCAAAACCCAGCTGCTTAAGTGACATAATTTGCTGCAGCCTGGAAATATCTGTTTCCGTATAGATTCTATGTCCCTTTTCAGAAGACTTCGAAGGAGTAAACAAACCAATTTTGTCATAGTGATGGAGCATTCGTACCGTGAGTCCAGTTTGCTTAGCTAATTCTCCAACTTTCCACGTTTTTTTATCCATTATCAACCCCTCTTTTCATACAATTATTTTCACTGGCAACATTACTATACAACCTGACACCGTGTTAGGTTCAAGTACCCTTTTTAAACTTTTTGGGCAGACGGAACTTAATTTAGTCTTTGTTAAATAGTATTGGTGTTTTTCAGGCAAAAAAATAGAGGAACGTCTGATTTGGGCGTTCCCCTTCTTCTTACCAGTGTACTTGAAGTTTATTGCCATTTGGATCATAAAAGTGGAAAAAGGCATGACCATTATCTTCTTTTATATCCTCCACCTTAACTTGATGATCCCTTAAGTGCTGATGAAATTTAGATAGTTCTGGACTAGTAAAACCAATGCTGAATTCTGGTTCATTATCCAATGTAAAATGGGCAAATGTTTCATCTGGGGTAGGGACTAAGATAAGTAAGAAAGGTCCTTCATTTACTTTTATAATGGCAAGTTCCTTAGTCTTGTTTAGTAACTGGAGCCCTAAAACGTCTCTATACCATTGTGCAGACAGTTCTAAATCTTTTACAGGAATTCTAATATAATGCACTTGTTCAATAAATGAATTACACATAGCTTCTCTCCTTTAGTTAATCCGGTATATTGATACCAGACGCTCCAGCCTCCTGAAATCGCCAGAAGTATCAGTAAAAGATTGCGTTGAGAACTAATCCTGGAGCTGGAGCCAGTAAATATTAAAGATAACGCCAGCACCAAAATTCCGATAGTTAACAGCCCGAAAATAATCGGATGAAAGGCTGAAGAAGATCTAAGAATGGGCATTCACTGAAAAAGGTGCTGCAAATTTAGACTATTTTTCAAGTAACCTTTTTATCGCACACACTACAACTTCCGGTTCATCATTTTGTATATAGTGAGCACTGTTTTCAGCAATTACCAATTCCCCATCTGTAGATATTTCAAGAATCTCTCTCTGCATTTCATTCCATAACTTTTGTGATTCCATAGAATAATGAGCTTTCTTACCCGCTGAAAGAACAATTAATGGTACATTTAGCTTTTGTCTAATGTCTTTTAACTGCTTTAGGCTTTCTACAAATTCGTCATAATTTCCTTCGTATACGAATTGTTTGTTATAGGCTTGTTGAAAATCTAGTGACATTGCAGGGAGAAAGCGCTCTCTATAATCTTCTGGAGTTGAGTCAACCAAGAGCAGGCCATGAACTTCATTTGGATATTCTGCAGCAAACATCCGCATATTTACTCCGCCAAATGAATGACCTACTAATAATAGGGAGGATTAATCCTGGCTTCACTAAGCAGTTCCTTTAATTCCTTTACCATCTCCCGGCTGGTTCTGGGATTAGAGCTTGCTTCACTTTTTCCAAGTCCGGCTCTATCATAAACTAGTACACTGGAGAGCATTGAAATCTCTTTGAATACTGAATTCCAGGCCTTAGAGTAGTCTCCATATCCAGCATCCATTATGACTGTTGGTTTTCCGTTATTTTCCCCTGCCAATCTAGCATACAGTTTACAATTACTTATAGGTATAAGCAATTCCTTCATTCCTCTCATTCTCCAACTATCCATAGCTAAGATATAATTAATAGGGCCCAGGCAGCTAACCTGCCCCGTTTCTATCAAAAAAAGCCACCTGATTCGGCAGCTCGACTTTAACAAAGAATAGTGCCCCGCCATTTTGGGATCAGTCACCTATTTTCAGGGTCTATGAAATTTTTAAGTAGGGCTGCAACCTGGTTGTTGAATGGGAAATTCCCCTGTCTCACCACTTCTTTTAACCTTTCAAGTGCTCTTAAGGCCTCGACCTTTAATTCTTCAGAATACCCATATTTAATACAATTTATTTCAAACTCATCCTCATCAACTACTGTCCAACCTTTATTCTTCTCCTGAATAAAGTCTAAATCTAAATCAACAAAACTTATTTCTTCATTATTAAATAAGGATGGTTTTGCTACATTGCAATAAGCAGATACAACTTTTCCATCTTCAACTTCCATCGCAGCTGTGAACCATTCTTTTAAAGAAAAATACTCTATAGAAGTATTATCAATAGTAAAAACAGTATTTTTGGTATGGTGAATTAATTTGCGGCCTGGTTTACACAGCACAAGTAAATAATCTGAGGTGTGAGAAATTAATTCGCCTTCCCATTCATAGTGAAGAATATTAGGGAATTTAAGGGATTTAATTTTTACAGCTTTGCTCAATATAATCATCCTCAAAAAAAGATTCTAACTATTTCGCATGATAATAGGAGAGTCGCCCAATTGATAGGAGTAAACCTTTTAATTAAAATCCTGAATTTTACATTTATTTCTCAATTTATCATAATAAAAGCTTAATGATAAGGATCGTTTCACAATAGTCAAATAAGAAAAGCCACTTAGATTATTGCTTAAATGATAACCCTTCTTCTTCTAAGGAGGCTCTCATAATAGGCAAGGAAGCTGGCCCAATGCCATGAATTTTTAATATCTCTTTTTCTGTGTAATTTGATAGTTTTTTCAAAGTGTCTATTCCTTGGCCAGTCAGTGCATTCCTTGCAGGAGCACTGAGTTTCGAAAGGAAGCCGCTTTTTGGTTTATTCTCTTTATCACATGTAGGGCAGCTATTACACTCACTGCTTTTATAAAACCTATGTCCCTTTTCACAAACCCTTAAACTTTTATCTGCTTTCAAAATCATTCCTCCAATCATATTCTATTCCGGTGTTATCTATTATGAATTGTATATTAATTATACAAACTCGACAAAAGCATGAATATAAAAAAAGATCGGCTTGAAATGGACAGCCGATCCTTGATATTTTTCATATTGTTGCTGCTGCAGCGTATTTCTCTTCTAATGTCTTTTTTAGGTAGGCAGCTAATTCGAGCATGCCGTACATTCCGGCTTTCTCTTCCGCCTCAGAGTTGTAGTTTGTATTTGTATTTATATCATACGTAAATATGTCACCTTCAGCATTTCTGATAAATTCAATGCCGGCTACTTGAATACCATTCCTGGCCAAAACCTCTTTGTATCTATCCAATATTTCATCCTCAAAATCTTCAATGACCTGAAATTTAGGCTTCTCTTCTGCTTCTTCTCCTGCAGGACAGAATAAATCGCCAATCTGGCAGGCGTCAGCTGGACAAAGTTCGAATCCTTCGGAAGTATCAACCCTGACTGCATAAACAAAGCGGCCTCCAACAAATTCACAGCGCGTGATATAGCTCTCTGGAGATTGAATATATTCCTGAATAAGCGTAATGCCATCGACCGGTTCTTCGAAGGAAGGGCCTTCCACATAAGTCTTCAGGGCTTCAATACTATGGAATAATTGAACACCCAGACCTTTGCCGGCACGATTATGCTTTGTGATAAACGGATGTCCGGCAAATGCTTCAGCTGCCTTAAGGATTTTTTGTTTTCCAACCGCCGCAATTGTCTTTGGCGTCCTCACACCCGATTTATTCAACTCCAAGTATTGTAAAACCTTACTCACTTCCAGCTTTAAAGCACCCGTTCCATTAATCACTGTACGCCCATGCGCTTCAAGCCAAGCCAATACTTGTCCGGTTAATTCAGCCGCAAAACGGTGATCACGGGTATGTGAAGATGCGCTCATCCGACTATAGAAGATACCTTCCGGGGGTTCTGCCGATAAATCCAGCGTTCCTTCGTCTAAATGCCATTCCTCATAAGGAACACCCAGTTCCTCTAATCTTTTTGACAGATGGACTGTCCACTCACTATTTTCATGTATAACATATACTTTGCTCATGATTCAGACTCCTTTCTGGCTCTTAATTTTGTTCTTCTATTTTTTAAACATCTACTTTTCGTATCATTTAAGTAGGATTTACAGGTTTGAAAAAACTCTCCATCACTAATAGGAGAGTTTTTTAACCCTATTCTCATATGTCAAGCGCTGCTCCTGATGCTGAAGCTTCAAAGGGCAGTCCCTCCCCCTCTCTGAATAAGAAGAAAGACTATTAAGCTCATAAATTATTTAAAGCGATAATAATTTAAATAGATCAAATTGTCAATTGAATATTCCTGAGCTCGAAATATTTTCACTTAGATTTATTTCTGCTCTAATGCAGAAAAATCTTCAATTTCTTCAACAGCCAGCTCTAACGCTTTTATTCTCCTTTTCAAAAGTGTCCTTTGAGGACTTCCCTTCTTTAACCTTGGCATAAGCGTTCTCTAGTGAAGGCATTAACCCATTAAGAACATGGCGGGCTTCTGCTAAATCCTCATCGGTATAAGGATGGGTCTCTGATTCCACACTTTCTCGAGGACAGCTAAGCCGATGCAGCATGCTTAATACGCTTTTCTGCCAAAGTAGTGTTAGAATCTTTCGCAGTCATCTGAGTCAGGGCCTTTTCTAGTTTTACTGATTGTCGATTTGAAGGATTTAATGGATTCCAATTTAATTGCATTGGATACGTTTTCCATGTTACAGGCTGTCCTCTCTTCCTCTTTTTAATATGGTTATATAGTATTTATGACACGGCTATTTTTTCTTTTAGACAGTATTGCACCAAGCAAATACTCAGCGTCCTTCCCTACTCCGCAAATCAGCGCCGATCCGCGCTGGTATTGCCAGGGCAAGCCTAGATAGTATAGCCCCTCTATTTCAGTCATTCCCCTCTTATGCAGCGGTTTTCCATCAGTAGAGACAGCACCTTTTATGTGAATCCAGTTATAGGAAGGAATGAAGCCTGTAGACCAGATGATATTTTCAAATTTCCTCCGTGACCCATCTTCAAATAGAACTTCTTTATCGATGACCTTTAAAACCTTAGGTTTAACATCAATCTCCCTATTTTTAATGAGCATTTTTAGCTCTTTACCAAAAATCGGGTCCTTCTGTTTTTGAAACCAGCTGCCCTTCATCGTATCTTTTCCTGCAAACAGCAGTCCGAGTTTATCCAGCCAGTAAAAAATGCTTTTTCCGAAAAATGTTAAAGGCAAAAACTTTAAGCGATGACCTACTGCTATTGTAACCTTCCTGTCTTTGGCTAATTCTGCAGCAATTTGCGCACCCGAATTGCCCCCGCCAACAACCAATATCTCTTCGCCTGGTATTTCCTGTGGTGAGCGATATTCCGAGGAATGAAGCTGAAAAGGATTCATCCCTTTAGGAATAAATGGTTTCTGAAATGCACCAGAAGCAATGATGACTTGTTGAGCTTGAATCTTCCCTCTGCTGGTTTCTAACATAAATGAACCTCCTGGCACCTTGCTTAACTTACTTACATTCGTATTCAGCATGACTGGAAGATCAAAATGCTTCACATAGTCATTCAGATATTCCGCCATGTCATTCTTCGTTGGAAAGTCTTCTGATGGTCCTCTCATTTGCAATCCGGGCAGACTGCTATATTGGCGTGGAGTAAATAAAACAAGGGAATGGTATCTTTGTCTCCAGGAGTCCCCCACATCAGCGTTTTTTTCAATTATCACAAAGGAAACCTTTTCTTTTTTCAAAAAATATCCCATCGCTAACCCTGCCTGGCCACCGCCAATAATAGCAGCTTCATAGCTTTTCATTATCATCTCTCCCAGCACAACATTCAAACATACATTTGAATATTATTATACATAATAACCAGAAAAAGGAACACGAAATTCCACAAAAAAAGCCGCCCAGTGGCAGCCCGACAGCGGTTTTCTTTATGTTAATTGCATCGTGGTAATGCAGGTAGGATCATTCTTAAAAGTTGAAATTTCCGATTCTGCTGCTTTTCCATCATGCTTAATCTTTATTTGATAGGTTCTATCTCTTGGAAGCCACAGATCGAAAAACCCATTAGCCTGGGATTTAACTTTATCGTTCAAAATCACATTGCCTTTTGAATCCTCAATATATACCTCAAACTCTTTTTCAGCCAGTTCACCTTGACAACCTGTCAAGTTATGATTCGTTCAAGGGTGGGTTTCATTAGCATAAGGGGCAATCGATACGAAAAATTCATCTTTTGGCAGATCATAGGCTAATTCCTCGCCATCCGCTTCTTTAACCATCAGCTGCTCTGAAGTAATGGAGGCAGACCCGCCCTTTATGTTTCCGGCACTGTAATCATTCACTAATGTTTTGATGTTATCAGCTTTTAAAGCAGCATCATCCTTGGAATCTGCTTGTCCACAGCCAGCTAATGCAATAGAAATTAGTGAAGCGGCGAGAACTAATCTGATCTTCATTGTTTTCACATCCTTCTTCAATCTCATCTCTAACTATATCAAGTACTATAGCAAATAAATATGAACAATTTATGAAAGCTTCAATACTATGTTTCTTCCTTAAATGTCTCAACAGCTCTTTACATTCGTCACCATGATTCTGCCTATATGTTAAAATAGAAAAAAAATACAGAGGTGTTTTCTTTGCCGGATTGGTCGTATCACCCTATTTTCAAGCCAATACTTCAAAAACTGCCTCCTTACTTCAGCCGGGAATTTATCCACCGCGGAATGAGCATCATCGCATCCAGCCGTATCGGTGAAGCTTTAATAGAATTCCTTGGTCATATAAAACCATCCCAAAAAATCTCGAAAAATGTATTTGGCATTCATTTTGCAACTCCAGCAGGGCTTAGTGCCAGGATGGATCCCCAATTATCGGGGATAAAGGCTTTTCAGAACCTCGGGTTTGGTTATCTTGAGATTGGCCCTGTTTCCATTAGCGGATCAGAAGAAGAACTCTATATAAACCCAAAAGAAGAAAAGATACATAGACTTGCACCATCCTCAGTGGATTTACCTGCAGCAAAGAAGCAGCTTCAGTCTCTTAAAAAGAAGAAGCTTCCATTTTTCACTAAGGTTGAAGGAAATGATCAAGAGGCAAAGCTAATTTGTGAAGAGCTGCTGCCTTTTAGTGATGGGTTTATTTTAAACAGTCAGACCTTTCCATCAGCTGATCAATTTATCCAGCTGAAAAGTGAAATGGATAAACCTATGATTCTCTCACTTTCAGCAGACTTTGACATAGAGAGGATTCATGACTATGGCCCGGACGGAATTCTCCTTGAAGACTACAATACCCATGAAGAACTCCTTCAGCAGCTGACAGCCCTCAGGAAAAGATTCAGCAGGGAGTTTCCCATCATTACTTCGGGCTGCATTAAAGAGCCGTTACATGCGATTACACTGCTTGAAAGCGGAGCTGCGCTAATCATGTTAGGCGATGAGTATATTTTCGCCGGTCCCGGTTTGCCAAAGCGGATCAATGAAGCCTATAGCCGTACAATTCCAAAGGAGCCTGTCAAAAACGGCGGATGGCTCTGGTATTGGCTGTTTGGCCTGGCTATAACCATTGCAGGGTTCATTGCCCTTTTCTTCAGCATGACTTCGGTGATTCTTCCTTATGATGAATCTTTTTTGGGAATTCTCAGGAAAGATATTATCTATTTTAACCCTGCCGTTTTATACTTCATGGCCCATGACAGAATGACGCTTTCAGGAACAATGATATCAGGCGGAATCATCTATATGCAGCTAGCCAGACATGGAATCAGACATGGCCTCCACTGGGCAAAAAAAGCAGTCAATATAGCTGGCACGATTGGGTTTCTGGGGATTCTCCTTTTTATTGGCTACGGATATTTTGATTGGCTGCATGGGCTGTTCTGGCTTGTTTTACTGCCCCTTTTTACTTTGGGCTGGATAAAATCAAGAAAGGCAAGTGCGTCGCCCGCCAGTTCAAACCTGTTCAATACTCCTGAGTGGAAGCTGAGCTTAGTTGGTCAGCTATGCTATGTCTTATTGGGTTTTTCTTTAACAGCTGGCGGAGCCGTCATTTCTGTCATTGGAGCTTCACATGTATTTGTGCCTTCAGATCTCACTTATCTTTGTCTTACTCCTGAAGCTCTTAACACATTCAACGATAAATTGATTCCAGTGATTGCACATGATCGTGCAGGATTCGGTAGTGCACTGTTAAGCGTGGGCCTGCTAGTCTTGATGCTGGCTTTATGGGGGATCCGCGAGGGTGAACGCTGGGTATGGCGGACCTTCGCCATAGGGGCCATCCCGGCATTCGCAGCTGGTATCTTAACTCACTTTTTTATAAATTATACGGATTTCATCCACCTGCTTCCAGCTTACTTCGCATTGCTTTTATATGGGATAGGGGTTGTGGCAACCGCACCGTTTTTATTAAAAAAAACAAGATCCTGAAACCTGTCAGGATCTTGTTTTTAAATTATTCTACTATTTCCACACGTACGCTTTTTCTCCCCCACTCAAGGGCATCCCCCTTGTTAGGAATGAACACGTCGATTGAATTTCCATTGATGCCGCCGCCTATGTCTGCTGCTATTGCAGTTCCATAACCTTCGATTTTAACAATAGAGCCCAGCGGAATGACACTCGGATCAACCGCAATCACTTTTGCATCAGGATATTTTTTTAGATCCAGTCCCATTCTCGTCACACCTGAACAGCCTTCACAGCTTGCTGTATAGGCTGTGCTTTGTACAGTCAATGTTTTGCCTGCCGCTGTCCCGCGCTTTGCCTTACGATCAAGTGCGGCTCGTGTCTTAGATCCCGCAATTCCATCAGCCGGTAAGCCCTGCTGTTTTTGAAAACTTTTGACGGCGCTCACTGTGCCATTTCCATAAATACCATCTAAATTCGATTTATAGTGGCCTGTTTGTTTTAATTGATATTGAATTTGAATGACTTGCTTTCCGATGTCCCCATATCTCAGCACTTTTAGTGCGTGATTCGTTTGCGGTCCGGCAATCCCATCAGCCTTCAAATTGCGCTTACGCTGAAAATCCTTAATAGCTTCAACTGTGATGCTTCCATAATATCCTGTCGATGTATGATACGGGAATACCCCTTTTGTCATCAGGTAATCCTGCAATTCGGCCACATCAGATCCTGATGATCCATTTGCAAGTGTCCGGTCCCCAAGCGCTGCTTCTGTAAATGAAGGAGCTGCCAGCATGAGAGCCACAGCTGCAAATACCACCAGCATGTTCCTAAATCTCTTTAACATAAAAAATCCTCCCCAATTTCTTTTTACATAAAAGAATTCGAGAGGATTAGACATTATTCGTGTATTGAAAACAGAATCACAACGTTCGGCCCTCAATCATCCATTTTCTTGTAATAATGTGTTCTATTTTGTCTGCGCATATAATACCCAACAGTATCAAAAGGAGCTGAAGACCTTTAGCTTCAGCAATTTGAGCTATTTCCATATATCCATGTACCAATCTAACCCAAAAATTTCTTTTTCCTCAAAAGGCTAGCTCTGCACTATTTGAATAAGGTTGCCGCATGTATCATCAAAGACAGCCAATGTGACATCACCCATTACTGTCGGCTCAATCGTAAACTTCACGCCTTGGTTTACTAATCGGTTATATTCTTCATGAACATCTTCTACGCCAAACATAGTGGCCGGAATTCCATCCGCAAATATCTTCCTTTGGTAATCTTTTGCTGCCGGATGTACATTAGGTTCGAGCAATACCTCCGTACCGTCCTGGTCTTCAGGAGAAACAAGGGCAATCCACCTGTGTTCTCCGACTGGAATGTCATGCTTTTTAACAAACCCGAGCGTTTCTGTATAAAATTTTAATGCCTTATCCTGATCCTGGACGAAAATGCTTGTAACTACAACCTTCAACATGTTTTTGCCTCCCTTGATATTTGTAATGGGTGCAAGCCAGCCGGCACTCCATTTAGTAAATTACTCTAACCATCCTTTCAGCAAATTCTTCAGTGGCTGGTTATTAAAAATAATTACCCGATATTTTCCCTTTCGTTCGGATCTAATAAGCTTTGCATCTTCCAATACAGAAAGATGCTTAGCTATTGCCTGCCGGGAAATGGACAGGCTGTGCTTCATAATGAGACGAGCAGTCAGTTCATACAGCGTCATCTCTTTGCGCTCGGACAGTTCGTCCAATATAAGCCGCCGAGTCGAATCACCAAGAGCTTTGAATATAATGTCTCTGTCCCAATTCATAATATGAGTATAAGCAACCACAGGGTTACTTGTCAATACACGCAACCCTAAAGTTGCCCAATAAATGTACAGTACCGGAACAAGTCTAAAAGGTTTAATCCAGAGGACTGCATACATCATTCTTAATTAGTAAAAAATATTGAAGAGGTGAGAACAATTGGAAAAGGATAATATAATGCTTACATCTTCCGAAATAGGTACACTATGGGGGGAGTATGTAAACGGAACAATGACCGATATCGTAAATAAGTATATGAATTCTATAATAGAAGACGAAGAAACAAAACAAGTTTTTGAAACTGCCATCAAGACATGGAAAAAGCAAAAGAAGCAGCTTGTTTCCTTCATTGTGAAGGATGGCTTTCCGGTGCCCAATGGGTTTACAGAGTCCGACCTCAATGAAAATGCAGGCAAATTGTTTTCTGACATATTCTGCTTAAATTACTTACATATTATGACGATACATGGTTTGCTGGGGCATACAACCGCATTAAGTGTTTCGGTCAGAAAGGACTTAAGGGAGTTTTACAGTTCATGTGTGGACGATGCAAAAAATATGTATGAGTTAACTATTGAGCTGCTGCTGAAGAAAGGTGTTTTTCAGCGGGATCCCTATTTTTATCCAAACGTGAGCCCTGAAATTATTACCTCAAAAGATTTTACGGATGGAATCTTTGGAAAAGGCAGAGTTCTATCTTCCACAGAAATCATCAGCATTTCTCTTAACATTAAAAAAGGAATTATGGCAAAAGCTCTTTCCATCGGATTCAGTCAAGTTACAGGATCGAAGGATATTAGGAAGTTTTTTGAGGAGCTGGAAGAAGCAGCCGATGAAAACCTGCAGGCCCTGTCAAAAATCTTGCACGAGGATAACCTGCCAGTGCCAAAGTCTTTGGAAACAGAAGTGACAACATCAAAAGACTCTCCATTTTCCGATAAATTAATGCTTTATCACATGGGTTTTCTGGTTCAAACTGCACAAGTATATTACGGGACGGGCCTGGCCGGATCCATGCGGACAGACCTGGCATTAACTTATGAAAAAGCAATCCTGAAATCATTGGGAATCACCAGAAAATGGTTCGGAATAATGGTGAAGAAAAAGTGGCTAGAACAGCCGCCGCTTGCTCCCAATCGAAAAGAACTGGCAAAGGGTGAATAAGTTATCCCCTCATTTGCGTGTGGTTTACCGGCTGGTGAGCCGTGCTGGCCTCTCACAGTTCCAGCCCGGCTCTTCTTTATTAATCTCCACCCCCGCCGCAGCTTGAGCATGAGCTGCAGGATGAGGAGCTGCAGGAACTGCAGGAGCTGCCCGAACCGCAGCTTGTACAGCTTGATGAAATCTTGCTGCTGATCTTCATGTAACTGGCAAATTCGTCATAATGAAAATAGGAAACAGATAAAAAAGGAACGAGCATGGCGTTATAGTTTTGCTGTTCTTTTCTTTTTCTCATCATTTCTTGTATGACCTTTCTTTCATAGCTTTTTACTTTCTTTGCCGATTTTTTCATGGCAGAAACAAGCGCGAGCACCGTATTTATATATTGGCTATCTCTCTTAAAATAGAGGTCTGCTAATTCATTTTCCGGCAAATTCTTAAAATCATCAATTATATTTTGGGGTACAGGGAATCTGTAAAACCCCTTATAAATATGGATATTTTCCTGTCTAATGAAAAAGAGCTCACCATACACCCAATCAAAAAATCCTCGCAGATCAGGTTCAGGCGACTTTTTTAGATTTGGACTATGATGAAGAGTGCTTCCCAAATATTTTTTTGAAAAGTCATCATACTCACGGGTAAACATGAGCATCTGATGCCACAGGCCGTCGACTTTTTCGCTGAACATAGGGGACTCTTTTAAAAGAGAAGTCATAATAAAGTAGCGTTTTAAATCCAGCAGACGCCAGCTGTACTCATTTTCTTTAAGCTTAACTTCTTTCCTTACCCTCTCTTCAACGTTTCCCATATAACTGCTGCTAAGGGACTTCTCCAGATGATCACTTAGCTTTTTCAACCCTTTAACCGGTTTTATGTCTAATGACTTCGGAGATAAGCCGAATTTAAGTGAAAGCTTTTTTCGCAGACATAAAATAGACCAGATAATCACTATAAGCAAAAGTAACCAGACCATGTCATCCCCCCTCTTTCTACTATTACGAATTTCACCGCCGAAAGTTCCATATTTTTCAAAATCACTATTCTTTAGCTCAAAAAGAAAAGGCTGCCCTGCCCGGCAGCTGCTCCATATATGTACTATTTAATTTAATATCACCCCTGCGAAATTCCCTCTTAGTACTTGTTTCTTATTCTGGTTTATACAAAGGAATGATGCAGCAATAGCCATTCTATTTGAATCTTTCTCTTCATACCTATCGATCGTGACTTCACAAAGAATGGTATCTCCTGTAAATACAGGTCTCAAAAACTCAAAGTTCATCGTACGGGCCAGCACGTTTGCGTCACCGCCTATCTTGGTCGGCAGAGTCGCCGTCAATAATCCTTGTACCACAAGCCTCCCCTGTTCATCCGGTGTTATATGGTGAATACCTGCATCCCCCGATATCCCTGTAAATAATTCAACATCCCTCTTTGTAAAGGTCCGTTCAAACGAAATGACCTCTCCAACTTTTAATGGCATAAAAATCTCCCTCAATATTTGTTTTTAGTTCAAAACCTTTTCCATTTCAATTTCATCTCTGATCGGGATACCATCGTACCCAATAAAGGGTATACCGGGTTTTATCTTTCTTGCTTCCATCACGGCATTATGAATAATTCTGGACATGATAAATCCCCGTTTTTGATAAAACTTTAAAGCTAATAAATTATCATTTGTAGTTATAAGTTTAATGATTTTACAATTTTTCTTTTTAGCAAAATACTCGACTTCCTGAACTAACGTTGTTCCAATCCCCTTGCCTTCTTCCGTACTGTCTAAAGATATAATTTCACATTCCATATCTTTAATTATGTAAGTAATTAAGCCAATGATTTTATCTTCTTCATTTAGAACAGCAAATCCATCTAATACACTGCAATCATAGATGCCGCTGGAAATAACCATTTCCGTGCTCCCCCAATGCAGCTTAAAAAACTTTATTATCTTATCTTTCGGTACATCCTCAACTGTGAAAATATTCATTTTAGCCACCTTAATTTTATAAATTCAATATTAATTATCTTAAATGGCCCTCCAGTTAACAACCTTTTTATTCCATTTCACTTAGAAAATTAAACCAATTTCCCTTTAGCAAAAAAGTGCTCTAATGTTAGAATAGTTTTAATGGTATATTTTTGGAAATGGGGTCAAGGGTATGGAGGACGTTATATTAGAAATTAATGATCTGAGAAAGAGCTATGGTTCGAAGTCAGTGCTCAACGGTGTTTCTTTTGGGGTAAAACGCGGGGAAATCATCGGGTATATCGGTCCGAATGGCGCTGGAAAGAGCACTACTGTCAAAATCATGCTTGGCATTGATGATGACTATTCAGGACAAGTCAAAATCTTTGGCAAGGATATATCCGATAAAGATATCGAGTATAAAAGAAAAATTGGATATGTTCCGGAAATCGCTGAAGTATACGATAATTTAACCGGCCAGGAATACTTAACCTTTGTTGGCGAGTTGTATGGTCTTGATGCTGATCTTGCCAGCAGCAAGGCAAAAAATCTGATGGAGCTATTCGGCATAGGGGAAGTCTATCATTCACGGATCGCTTCTTATTCAAAAGGAATGCGCCAAAAGCTGCTCATTATTTCTAGCCTGCTGCATAATCCGGAACTTCTGTTTTTCGATGAACCCATCAATGGCCTGGATGCAAATAGTGTCATGATATTTAAAGAAATCATGGCCCAGCTGGCCGAACAGGGAAAAACGATCTTTTATTCATCACATATCATGGATGTGGTCGAAAAAATAAGCAGCCGCATTATTCTCCTGCATGATGGAAGAATCGCAGCAGACGGTACTTTTGAAGAGCTAAAGCAGCAAAATACGGAAGGTTCACTCGAACAGATCTTCAACCAGCTTACGGGATTCAGTGAACATAAGGAACTTGGAGCCCGATTTGTGTCGGCTGTAAGGGAGATGTAGGGATGCAGAACTATCGCACTCTTAAACTATTGGATCGTTTTGAGCGGATTTTTACCAGCTTTGGAGTAGATTACAAGGTTATGAGGAGACTCCTGCAGGTAAAGCTGACGATGGATGGGCGGCGTGTGCCCACCATTTTCTCACAGAATGCCAAAAAAGATAACAAAGAAAAGAACAATCAGTATATAAAATCTTTATGGATTTACGTTTTGTTTGGCCTGTTTTTAATTCCATTTGTGCTTATTGGGGACAATTATCTTTTCCAGATGAGCCTTTTTTATGGGGTGTTCACCTTTTTTGTCATGACCTCCATAATTTCCGATTTCTCTTCGGTTTTATTGGATATCCGAGATCGGAATATCCTGTTTCCAAAGCCGGTCAGCCGAAAAACAATCAGCACGGCAAAAATGGTCCATGTAACGATTTATCTTTTTTTCCTTACTATAGCACTTGCGGGAATTCCCTTAATCGTGGGACTTTTCAAGAATGGAATCTTATTTTTTCTAGTGGCTGCTGTTCACATCATCCTGATCGACCTATTGGTTGTTGGCTTAACTGCGCTCATCTATCTATCGATTTTGCGGTTTTTTGATGGGGAAAAATTAAAAGATATCATCAACTATGTTCAAATCGGGCTGTCTCTGATGATCATGGTAGGCTATCAATTGCTGATTCGCTCCTTTGAGTTTATTAACTTAACGATTTCACTTCAGCCAAAGTGGTGGCAGGTATTCATTTTTCCGATGTGGTTTGGGGCTAATATGGAAATGCTGATGAAGGGTCGTTTCGAGCCATTTTATCTCCTCTTCTCAGCATTAGCAATCCTCACTCCCATCCTGTCTATCTGGATATATATGAAATTTACAGGCACCTTTGAGCAGAACCTGCAAAAGCTTGCTTATCATGGAAAAGCCAAAGAACCAAGGCGGAGAAAAGCAGGGGAAATGCTTCTTAGCCTCATTTGCCGCTCGCCCGAGGAGAGAGCCTTTTTCCGCTTTGCCGGCAGCATGATGAAAAATGAACGGGACTTTAAACTAAAGGCCTATCCATCCCTTGGTTTTTCCATTGTGATTCCGTTTATTTTTATTATGAATGTTCTCAGGGATGACTTCGGCCAATTATCAGACAGCAAGTCCTATTTAACGATATACTTTAGCTTGATCACTATTCCGACCATCATGATTCTTCTAAAGTATTCAGGAAAATATAAGGGTGCCTTTGTCTACCGGGTTGCTCCGCTCAAACAGCTGAATCCGGTATTCAGCGGTACCATCAAGGCATTTATCTTCAAGTTATATCTGCCTGTCTACCTTCTTCTTAGTGTTCTATTTCTTTTCCTGTTCGGAGCAAGGATTCTGCCGGACCTTATCGCCTTATTTATTAGTGCCTGTCTATATGCAGTTCTTTGTTTTATGGCATTAAAGAAAGCCCTGCCCTTCTCGGAGTCTTTTGATGACTACAACCAAAACGGCAGCACTGCCATTATCTTTGGATTGATGTTTTTGGCAGCTTTATTTGCCGGGCTGCATTTCGCCAGCACTTTCCTGCCATATGGGATTTATCTATATTTGGGGATTGGCTTCATTTGTCTCGTGACTATTTGGAGGCCGGCTTTCAATGTTTCTTGGGAGCGGATTATCAAAGGATGATGCCAGACATACTATTACAGTTTCAAAAATTACGCCGCCATTATAGGCGGCTCTTTTTGCATTCAACTGGAGCAACTAAAAATAGACATCCTTCAACAGGATGTCTTCTTATGTTTTAATCAGCTGAACAAAAACCAGCATGATAAAAGATATTCCTATCATACACGCCACCCATAGCCAGGCCATCTCCATATTGCCTGAATCAATGGCTACATAAATAGCAGTTGGAATCGTTTGTGTTTTTCCAGGGATATTGCCGGCAAACATTAAAGTCGCACCGAATTCCCCCAGGGCTCTGGCAAAGCTCAGTATGCCGCCTGAAATAATGGCCTTATAGGAAAGGGGGATCGTGATATTCGTGAATAACTGAAAGGCATTCGCCCCATCTACCCTAGCGGCATTTTCAATGTCACGATCAATCGCTTCAAAGCCTGTCTTGGCAGACTGATACATAAGTGGAAAGGCGACAACCGTCGAAGCAATAACAGCAGCCCACCATGTAAACATAATTGGCTGTTTAAAGATAAGCTCAATGAACCGGCCTGCAAAACTATTTCTTCCAAAAATAACAATCAGCAAAAATCCTACAACAGATGGGGGTAATACTAACGGCAAAAGGAAGGCGGTCTCAGCAATGGCTTTCCCTTTAAATCTTTTATTCGCCATGCTCTTTCCTATGATAACGCCCAAAATAATTGCCAATACTCCTGATACAGCTGCAACTTCAGCAGATAATAAGACTGGTGACCAAAAATCAGTAGCCATATCCTTATTTCAGCCCTTTAAATCCATACTCTTCAAATATACTCATTGATTCTTCGTTTTGAAGAAAATCATAAAAAAGCTTGGCTTCCTCCGGATGACTCGTATCCTTAATTACACCCAAAGGATAAATAATAGGACCATGAGTATTTTCATCTGCTGTGTCCACAATATCCACATTGTCAGAAATGAGTGCATCTGTTTTATAGACAATTCCGGCATCCACATTATTGGTCTCTACATATGTAAGGACTTGGCGGACGTCTTTGGCATACACCACTTTTTCTTTGAGGCCGTTCCAAATATTCATGTTTTTTAATGATTCCTTAGAATATTTCCCCGCAGGAACCGACTCCGGTGTACCGATGGACAACCTATCTGCTTTTGACAGATCTTGAAACGATTTGATTTTCGCCGCTGAATCCTTGGGCACCACTAAAACAAGCTGATTCCCGACCAAATCAATTCCATTCTTTTCTTCCATCAGTCCATCCTTTACTAATTGATCAAACTTATCCTCTGAAGCTGAAAAGAACAGATCAGCGGGTGCTCCCTGCGAAATTTGCTGCTGAAGAGAGCCTGAAGCTCCAAAATTAAAGTTTACATGCACATTAGGGTGTTCTTTTTCAAAGCTTGCTTTGATATCTGATAGGGCATCCTGCAGGCTTGCTGCTGCTGAAATCGTCAATTCCACTTTCTCTTCAGCTTCATCCTGCTTCACTTCTTCTGTATTTTTAGACTGGCCACTGTTTGAACATCCGGCCAATAATAAAAAAAGGACCATTGATGAAAGAAATAACAGGGAATTCTTTTTCATTATGTATCACCTTCTCTGAATAGGGATATCTAGTAATAATTAATTATAACTACTTATAGGGATACTGGCGAATATTTAATTAGCTAGTAAATACAAAGAGACGCGTTCCTTTACAAACGCGCCTGCTAGTATTAAAAACAATATTCAGCAAGAAACACGCCGATTGGCATCAGCTTCTATCGCATGGAATTCTTCCCTCAAGACAACCCTACACCCTCAGCGAGCCGCGGAATCCCCTTGCAGCATAGTAGGAGTCGGCTCCATTGTGATACACAAAGACCGAGTCGTAGCGGCGGTCACAGAAGAGAGCCCCGCCAAGTTTTCTAATATGAGCGGGTGTCTGTACCCAGCTCGATGTCTTCTTATCAAAAGCTTCAAGCTCCTGGAGCTCCCGGTATTGCTCTTCTGTTAAAAGTTCAATGCCCATGGCAGCTGCCATATCCATCGCACTGTTTTCCGGCTTATGCTTTTTCCTTGCCTCCAGTGCTTCACGATCGTAACAAACACTCCTGCGGCCTTTTGGACTTTCTGCTGCACAATCATAAAATATGTATTCAGCCGCCTGTTCATCATACCCGGCAACATCCGGTTCGCCGCCCGTTTCCTCCATTTCATTCAGTGACCACATTTTTTCAGGATTAGCCTCAAGCTTAGCTTCAACATCCTCCCAGTCGAGCCCTTCATGCCTGTGCATATTCTTCTCAAAACGGGCTTTCAATGTTTGCAGCAATACATCCTTCTGTTCTGGTGAAAGTTCCTTACTTCCCTTTGCCATTTGAGTTCCTCCTTTTTTTCTCCATTATAATATAATTATGACCCTAAATGGCTAGTAGATAAAAGCCGGAACCGGATTTCTTTTCACCTATTACCTCTTGAATCTGCTCTGACTTCGGACTCTAAATCGCCGGTTTCCTCTTTTTGAGTCCGGACATGAACCTCTTCCAACTCTGCCCCGACGATTTCCCGTTCATGTGTCCGGCCCCGAACTATCTCGCTCCATAAAAAAAACACTAACAAACGAATACATTTGTTAGTGTTTTCTAATCTATTATGAAGCTTGCTGTTCAAATCTTTTTTCAGCTGGTGGGTTAAATTGCCCTTCCCACTTCGCAATAACAATTGCTGCCAGTGAGTTCCCTACTACGTTAACCGCTGTGCGGCCCATGTCAAGGATACGGTCAATTCCCGCAATAAAGGCCAGGCCTTCTGCAGGCAATCCAATGGTGCTGAATGTTGCCAAAAGCACAACAAAGGATACGCCAGGTACGCCCGCCATCCCTTTCGATGTAACCATCAGCACTAACATTAACGTAATTTGCTGTCCGATGCTTAATTCGATCCCAAACATTTGGGCAATAAATAAAGAGGCAATCGCCTGATATAAAACAGATCCATCCAGGTTAAAAGAGTAGCCTGTTGGAATAACGAATGAAGCAATATGTTTCGGGCTTCCCGCTTTCTCCATTTTGTCCATGATTCTAGGAAGAACGGTTTCTGAGCTTGCTGTGGAAAATGCCAAAATTAATTCTTCTTTGATCATCTTTAATAATTTAAAGATGCTGAACCCGACAATTTTCGCCATCACTCCCAGTACAACAAGAACAAAGAAAATCATAGCTCCATATACAGTGAGCGCAAGCTTGCCTAATGGAATCAGTGAGGCGAAACCGTACTTGGAAATCGTGACACCAATTAAGGCAAATACCCCGATCGGCGCATACTTCATAAATAGGTTAGTTACATAGAACATCGCTTTAGCCGTACCTTCAAAAAATCTCAGAACTGGCTTTCCCAGATCTCCAATGGCTGCAATTCCAAGTCCAAATACAACAGCAAAGAAGATAATTGCCAGCATATCGCCTTCAACCATGGCTTGTACAGGGTTAGTAGGCACAATATGCAAAAACGTATCCGCTACAGACTTGCCTTCCTGCTCTTTATTGGTTTCGACATAATTTGAAATGTCACTTTGCTGCAGGCTGTCCATATTCAGGCCTGCACCAGGCTGTAACAGGTTTCCGGCAACTAAGCCAACTACAATGGCAACCAATGTCATACCGATAAAATAGGCCAATGATTTACCGCCAAGCTTACCAACGGATTTAATATCTCCTACACCAGCAATGGCAACGATAATTGTGGATAGTACAATAGGAACCACAATCATTTTAATTAAACGGATGAACACATCACCAAAGGGCTGTAAGAAACTTTGCGCCGATTCATTACCGTAAAAAATTCCGCCAACCACAATCCCCAAAACAAGGCCAATAAAGATTTGAGTGGCTAAACTTAATTTAAATTTTTTCATCAATTACCCTACCTTCCTTTTTGTATTAACATGCTGCTCAGGCAAGGGAAACAAAGCTGAACTCCATAAAAAAGAAAATCGACGATTGTCAATTCTCCTAATTCATATAGTTTTTATGTTTCCTTTAAACGCTGACGAGGTTAGCTTTCGGGTTAGGACTATGGAAACGGTAAGCCCTTCCATTTTACTGGATTCACCCCATGCGGAAACTCCGCCGTAAATAATGGGTCCCCCGTTCTTAAAATAAGATTAAGCATAGAACACTAAATCATTATATTATCCCAAGATAATTTTTGTAAATAGTTAAGTATTCCCGGTTGGCAAAACTTAAGTTCATTTCTAAACAAAAAAGCACTTGGCTCCACCTGCGCCAAGTGCCATGATAGCCACCCCTGCTATCCCCGCTAGAACTAAATTAACATCTTTGTTTTAAGAAAAATGAAGGAATTTGTAAACTTTTGTTAAGGTTATATCTTGCTTACATACCACTATCTGCACTTTTTCTTACTGTTTCGGAAAAGACAATTTTGACCAAAATTTTTTAGTATGCTGCCCCCACTTGTTCTGCTTATGCGTCCCTTTTATTTACCCTATTCCTCTCAAAACCTAAAAAACGGGTACCCTGAAAATTTAATTTTCCAATATCTCCTTCTGAAAGCAAACCATATTCCTTCCCGGAAACATGGAGCTCCAGACGGTCCCCGCTTTCAAATTCGAATGTGACAAAATACCGTGTGCGGGTACTGGAAGAATGGTGGTGATGGTTATCATGATGAATAGTTGAGCTTCTGGATACATCTGCTCGTTTTGAAGTAATCATAGCCGGCACTTTTAAATTTGGGGACTCTTCGTTTTTCTTCCACTGCCCAATCCCTTTAAAAATTGAAAATAAAATACTGCCAAAAACAATAATAAAAACGATGCCAATAAAAACAGGAACCACTTGAAACAGAACATCATCCATAAAGAATGGATCAGACATCATTCAACACACCCCCCTTTTTAATCTATAACGTACAAAACAGTTTCACAAAGTTATTGAAGGAACCGTTATAAGAGAATATGCAAATGAATTGATGTAGTATCACGCAAACAAAATGGAAAACATATTAAATCCCGCCATAAGTCCAGCAAAACTATCTGCCGAATGAGAAAGGACAGTCTCGTCCGGGGACAAAACTGCCTTTTAAAATTAAACACACGCTTCATATTCCCTTGTGATATTATGAATGATTGTCTCAACAGGCAGAATCTCGGTAATCTCATGGACTCTTGCCCCCGCAAATACGAGACCATTCTCACAATCCCCTTCCATGGATGTGACCAGGGAATCCATAGTGCAAAAGCGGTATGAGCAGTTTTTCAGGCAATCGATGCATTTCTTGATTTTGACCTTTTTATTGTCAGATATTTGTTCCGTAAAGTGGTTCTTAATGGCACGGCCTTCCAATCCTACGGTAGTTTTCACCATAACGATATCTTCCTGTTGGGCATGTACATATTTTTCCTTGAAAGATAAAGGTGCATCACATTCATGACTTGCGACAAACCGTGTTCCCATTTGAACACCGGAAGCACCGAAGCGAATGGCATGCGCCATATCTTCTCCTGTCAAAATCCCCCCCGCTGCAATGACAGGGATTTTAACAGCTTCCACAACTTCCGGTAAAATATCAAATAATGGCCTTTCGGTGCCTAAATGTCCTCCTGCCTCATTGCCTTCAACGACAACAGCAGAAGCCCCCAGCCTTTCTGACATTTTAGCCAGCCTTGCAGATGACACAATCGAAATGACCGGGGTACCGGATTCTTTGCCCCAATTGTACATATCCCTTGATATTCCTGCACCTGAAATAATGAAATCCACCTTCTCCTCAATGGCGGCTTTCATTTTTTCAGCGAAATCATTCATGGCAAATAGAACATTCACCCCAATATAGCCCTCACCCTTGATAGATGCCCTGGCCTTTCGTATGTGCAGCCTTAACTCTTCTATGCTAATACCTGTTCCTGAAATAATGCCAATCCCCCCGGCATTCGCCACAGCGGATGCCAAGCCGCTTAACGAAATCCCTACGCCCATTCCACCTTGCATAATGGGAAACTCGGGTGTCATATGACCGATTGTTAATTGTGGAAATTTCAAAAGAACTACCCCATTTCATCGCCAATTTATTTCTTCTCCATTATTGTGCGAATGGAGTTAATTGAATAGTGATAAACATAATACCTGGTACTAAAATCAGGTTGTATTTTTACGGTATTCACAGAATGTTCATGAATTTGCAAAGACTGCTTCTGACTATAAACATAGAGCTGATACAGTTGACCGCTGCAGCCTATCTTAATAAAATGAAAGCATCTCAAATTGGAGGTTTTTGTTTGTTGAACTTATGTGTAGAGCTGGAGGAGAAACACTTTCTGGCTGCATAACAGCATGAGAAAGTGCCATTTATATTGAAACTTTATCATCACATAAAGAACAGGAGACTATAAATGGATATCTTAATTCGTCAAGAACTCCCGTCAGACTATCATTCGACTGAAGAAATGGTAAAAGAAGCTTTTTTAAATGAAGAATACAGCGATAAAAAAGAACATTACCTTGTCAAAAGGCTAAGGAGTTCCGAAGCTTTCATTCCGGAGCTTTCTTTAGTCGCAGCCGCTCCGGCTAAAGAGATTGCGGGTCATATTCTCTTATCCAAAATTAAAATATTGGATGGTGAAAGAGAGGCAGATTCTCTTGCACTTGCCCCTGTTTCTGTTGCTCCCGGTTATCAAGGGAAAGGCATCGGGAGCCAATTAATTCGTACTGCACTTAACACGGCCAAAGAAGCCGGTTATCATTCTGTAATTGTTCTGGGCCATAAAGATTTCTATCCTAAGTTTGGCTTTAAACCGGCCAGTCTTTGGAATATCAAAGCCCCCTTCGAAGTGCCTGACGAAGCATTCATGGCTCTCGAATTGACGGATAATGCTCTCAAAAATTCAGCTGGTACAGTCCGGTATTCAAAAGCCTTTTCAGAGTAAAAACAAATACAAGCTATCTCTATTTAAATATCTGGAGATAGCTTTTTCTTTACTAAGGCTCTTTTCGAATAAATTGTTGTTTTTCGCTTATCAATGTTGTCCGCTGATTGCAGCGAGAGGATGCTCGCTTTCCACTACAATCCACTCAGTAAATATTATATAAATACCAACAAACTTTGCGAAAACGGCCTAAAAAAGCTGTACCCTACTTCATATACTTCGCAACTAACAAATAACACCTTTCTCTTGTCAGACTTGCCAGGGCAGCCACATATTCTAATTGCTCCATTGAACCCCCTTTATATTTTAGGGAAGAATTTTTAGCCGTTTCATCTCTTTGCTGGACCCATTTCCGCTGTTCTTCTCTTAGTTGATCCATCTGATCATTTTCAAGCTGTTCTTCCAGCAACCCATAGATTTTGTTTAATTCGTCATCCCACGTTCTATATCTTTCTTCCTCCTGTTCCACCATTTCTGTGGTCGTTGTCTTGGCTTCTGCGTTTCTGTCCGCTTCTTCCATTTTGTTTAGCTTCTTAAGATATTCATCTTTACTGCTCCCGGGACTTTCATTTTTATCAACATCAACATCATTTGAGGCTTCAGCTGAATTGTCTTTGTCATGGGACTGTGCAGTATTACTGCTGCCGTCAGATTTTTCTTCCTCCATTCCCTGTGATCCTTTAGGCTCCTTTTCCGTTGTTTCGATATCTTCTTCTTGAACAGAGCTGTTACTGGTTGGCTCACTGCTCGATACTTCAGATGAGTTCCCACAAGCAGCCAATACTCCTGACAAGGCTACTGTTAACAGTACTGCCAAAAACCTTTTATTGTTTTTCAATGTTCTAACTCCCTTTCTCTTTTTGAAAAAATGTCTGTATTCATTCGTCCAAACCAATCTTATCATTATTTATAGAAAATTATCCCAATTAAAAATCAAGGACGAAAAAAGGAGCTCCGCTTCGGAACTCCTTTCTAGATAGATTGAACATAATCCTTAATCACTCTTTGGTCAGGAGGACTAATATTCGAGGGAATCTCCTGAACATGAAAAAATCGCAATTCGCTTACCTCATCTTCACCTATATCAAGTTCTCCATCAAAGTTATTGCAGATATAGGCGGCAACGACATTATATACTTCATCACCGTGAGGGTATTTATAGTAAAACTCTTCACCTGAATAGATATTAAACAATTGCAGGTCTTTCGCTGTTAGCCCTGTTTCTTCAAGCATCTCTCTCTTTGCCACATCTTCCAGTGTTTCACCGGGCTCCAGAGAACCTCCCGCCAGCCCCCAGCAGTTATTATCCTTCCTTAACTGTAATAATAGTCTATTATTCTTATCCAAAATGATGACACTCGCTCCAGTAATTACAAGAGGACGGCTTCCAACTATCTTTCTTAAATCCATAACATACCCCATAACAATCTCCTATACTTAAGACTTCCCTAAGACTATTCGCCAATTTGGAAATAAATCCTTTATTAATTTTGGAATTTTATGTTAATATAAATGGGAGGAGGGCATGCTTTCCAGCATTTCACAAAATGGTTTTTAGAACATTCAAAGGACGGAATATATGTGGATTATATTTGGATTCATTGCCATAGGTGCAACGATCATGAATCTTTATAAGTATAAAGCAGGAAAAGATTATAAACTGGCACTGGCAATGGGATTATCCTTCACTGCCTTGACACTATGTGCAGAGCACAGCACTGTGGCCAATTGGGTGGATGGAGAAGATTGGGGAGCATTAATGGATGTGGTTCCTGCTATGGAAAAAGCATTGTGGGTATTAACAGCGGTTTCAATCCTGTTGAATATAACACCTATCCTTCTAGAGAGAAAAAATAAAACAATAAGATAAACGAAAGGAGAATTTTATGAGCACTCAAAATAAACACACATCAAAAGCTATAGGAATTTCCCTATTAATAACAATCGTTGCCTTATTCAATATCGATAGTCTTAAACTCTATACAATAATATATATCCCCTTCGTATTCTGTATATCGTTCATAAGCATTTACTGGATTTCAGCGATTACTGCAAAAGCCTTTCAAAAGTTCCAAAAACACACTGGTTACAATTAAGATAAGGAAAGAAGGCAAACTGCTGCCACACTTCATAGATTCTTTTCTTCCGCTAACCAAGCAATCGCCTTCTTCTCCATCTCTTTCACAAACAACATTTTTGCCTGGCTATAATCACTCGTGTCTTCAACCTTCTGGCCAGTTCTCCCTTAAATTATGAATACCTTGCTGCTTCATCCGGGCGGGACCTCAGATAATCTCTCAAGATAAGATGCCGTTCTATTTGAGGGTTATCAAATTGATAGAAATGGATATGGTGGGATCGGTTTTCCCCGCCTTTTCGAAATAATCTTCGCCCTGTAATGCCCCATTCCCCTGCAGGTTCGTACCTAAGCTTTTTCATCTGTTCATTAAATGGATCAATCTTCCCGATGTTTTTCACGATACACATCATATCGATTACAGGCTTTGCTTCATCCCCCCGGACTGCAGTGATCCCAAAATGTTCACACTCAATGATTTCATCTTTAAAAATGGCTTTTAAAAATTCAGCTTCTCTTTGATACATAAGGGCCCATCTATCGCTAATTCAGTTAGTCGAATCTTCACTCAAAAAACCTCCGTTGAAACCTTCATAGTACTTATTCCATACGGAAAATCATTTACCTTCTAATGAATCATACGCCTTTTGCTGTTTTCTTATATAATTGTTTAAGGAGAGCTGGAAGTGGCACTAATGAAAAAAAACATCTATATCCATTACTATTTTTGGGATTAACTGTATTAGAACTATTCTTATATGAATTTTCCAAGGAAAAAGAGGCACCTGAAAACACCCTTTTAAACGAATATAATATTTTTATGAATTTCAATGGTTATGAAATCTTGAAGTCCACCCTGGGGAAGAATATATATTTTCTCTATATGAAAATGCAGCTGCTAATACTGTTGGTTTAATAGAATCTCGGGAGAATGGAGAAATGAAAACCGAAATGGGAGAGGAAGAGAAATTAGATTTTTACGTTCTTTGTCTTAAGGGTAAGTACAATAATTATGTTGGAGTAAAGTTTGAAAAGACCTCAAAAGGCAGGATATTTTGAATTACATACAAAAGAGGCCGTGTAGAAAAGTTTGCAGTTAATACAGATACTTATATAACTAAAACTGAGCTGCCTTTTAATGAGCTTACAGTGATAAAAATCTTTACTAGAAACGGAGAAGATTTATTTCAGAGTCAGCTGTTGTATGAGCCTTAAGATTAAACTTATGGAGGATGTGTTTTTAGCTTGAAAGACCGTTATTATCTAATACTTTTAATTATGATCATTCTGATGCCAATAATTGTATTTCTAAAAACGCACAATTGGGAAAATGCGATTACGGCTTTACTGGGGGGAGTGATCTTTTATGGCATTTACGGATTGTTTAGTTTGCACCGCGATCTGAAAAGGCAAGAGGATTCCGACATCTCGATGATCAGCAAGCTTTCGGATGAACAATTAGAGGATTTCACCCTCCCTCTGTTAACTAAATTAGGATATCCCATTACAAAGCCGAGTGATGAGAACCCGGATATCAGTTTTTTACTAACCCTCCCAACAGGCAGCCAAGCGATTGTAAAAGTCAAAAGCCATAAAAGAGAAATCGGTATTCGCCTTGTCCAAAAAACTTTAAAACAAATGGATACTTATGAGGCTTCTGAATGCTGGGTTATCACAAACGAGCGTTTCACCACTCAAGCAATTGAATTTGCTAAAGCAAACAAGATCCGCTTATTCGACCGGGAACAATTCATAGACTGGATACTAAAAGCAAAAAAAGAGGAAAAAATTCGGGGATAGGCTCCTTGATATTCAGGAGATTCCTTCACACTTCTACATTTGAAGATATGGATTTTCACCTTAACATCCAATTTTTTTGGACGTTAAGGTGAAATATCTCTTGGCTATAATTTCATTTTACCTATAAGAATCATGTATCGGATGGAACAGATCTTCCTCTGCATTTCTGACAACTGAAAAGTGTTCCACATTGTAATGGCCGTGAAGTGTTTCATTATGATGCTTAATAATTTGCTCAGCAGTTAAAGCATCGCTGTCCGTTGTTGAATGCCCATCACCTACTAATGTAACATCCAATCCGCTGATTGTTGCGGTTCTAACAGCACTGTCTATACAATGCTGAGTTTTACAGCCCATTATAACAACATGCCTGACCTCTTGAGACTTCAGGTGATCCAGCAGTCCTGTTCCATGAAATGAATTGGTTGCTGTTTTATCAAAGCACTTTGTTTCTGCAGGCAATTTAATATCTCCGTGAACCTGAAATCCTTTTCCTTTCCCTTCCGCAACATCCAGATCCCTTACAGCGACTACTGGAACACCTGATTGTTTTGCTTTTTCGATCACTGTATTGATATTCCCGATAAGGTGCTCTTTATTAAAAACAGCACTCTCTTCCAGGTTCCCATCAATTAACTCCTGCTGAGCATCAATAATCAATAAGGTTTGATTCAATTAATTTTCCCCTTTCAACACCTTTAAATTTTTCTCAGAAATATTCTCCTAGTGCTTTCACGCCAATATATTTATTTCTCATATTATCTTCCTCCTCAATACAGCTAAAATTATCTAAATTTTTAGATATATTTGATTATAACAGAATAACCAAAGCAAAAAAATGAATTTCGTAAGCTATGAATCAAAAAAAAATAGGCCGCCTGAGTAAGGCGGCCTAAGTTCAATATTCCAATTCCCAGCTTAGTAAGCCCGGGCAAACCATACGGTATGCTTCGCTTCTTTTCCACAATGGATGCATGTATCCTTAGTGGACGGCGGGTTGAACGGAATGTTTCGTGTTGTGAATTTTGTTTTTTCTTTTACACTTTCTTCACAGGCGTCATCACCGCACCATCCGGCTAAGATCCACCCTGGGATGGCATCATTTTGTTCTGATTGGGCAATGTGCTGTTCTAATTGCTCGATTGTATCAATATGTGTGTGCGAATGCTCTGCACGGAATGCTTTAGCTTTTTCTAATAAACGAGTTTGCATGGTTTCAAGCTCTTTTTTGATGCTTTCGATAACCGAATCAAGCGATACAGCCACTTTATCCCCAAGATCTCGTGCTTTCATTAAGCCTTGATTCTGGTCTAAATCACGCGGACCAAGCTCGATGCGGACAGGTACGCCTTTTAGCTCCCACTCATTAAATTTATAGCCTGGTGATTGATCGGAGTCATCAAGGCGTACGCGGATTCCTTCTGCCTTTAATGCAGCAAAGATTTCATCCAATTTCTCCATAATCGCAGGGTTCTTTTTCCATGGGCCAACTGGAATCAGCACCACTTGAGTCGGTGCTATTCTTGGAGGCAGCACAAGACCTTGTTCATCACCATGAACCATGATGACAGAGCCGATTAACCGTGTCGATGTACCCCATGATGTGGTGTGAACAAACGTATGTTTATTTTCTTTGTTCAAATATTTGATATCAAAGGCTTCGGCAAATTTTGTGCCCAGGTAGTGGGAAGTCCCCGCCTGCACGGCTTTTCCATCCTTCATCATTGCTTCAATGCTAAACGTATCAACTGCACCGGCAAAGCGCTCGGATGGAGTTTTTTGTCCATCATAAACCGGAATCGCTAGCAAACCTTCAACCACTTCTTTATAGATTTCAAGCATCTGCATTGTTTCCTTGCGCGCATCTTCTTCGTCCACATGTGCTGTATGGCCTTCTTGCCATAAAAATTCAGATGTGCGGATGAAAGGAAGAGTTTTCTTCTCCCAGCGGAATACATTTGCCCATTGATTGATTAAGACCGGCAGATCCCGGTAGCTTTTAATCCAATCGGAATATAAATGTCCAATCATCGTTTCAGAAGTTGGACGCAGTGCCAGACGCTCCTCCAGCTTTTCTCCAGCCGCTTCTGTGATCCAAGGAAGCTCAGGCGAGAATCCTTCAATGTGATCCTTTTCCTTTTGAAAAAAGTTCTCCGGAATCAGCATCGGAAAATAGGCATTGCGGTGGCCGGTTTCCTTAAAACGCTTATCCATCTCTGCCTGAATATGCTCCCAAATTTCATAGCCATCAGGCTTAAAGGCGATACACCCGCGAACAGGGGTGTAATCAAATAAATCTGCTTTTTGTATCGTTTCCAGATACCACTTTGAAAAATTATTGGTGTTTTGAGACATCTTCTTTTCCTCCTGAAAGTATTTTTTTAGAATAAAAAAAGCATAAAGAGTCCTTCAAAAGGACGTCTTTATGCTGATAGACGCGGTACCACCTTAGTTCGGCTTTACAAAATTTAAAGCCCTCTAATCGTTAATAACGAAACGACCCGGTTAGCTTTTTCCTAACATCTCCGTGGCAGGTTTCAATAAGGAGGGGTGATATAGCTCTCAGCCCAGGCTATATTTTCTGTTTCACAATCCTTATTTACTTGATCACATCATTGATTACATATATATGATAATATACCAACTTGTGATGAGTAATTCAATACAGGCAGAAATAAATTCCTGCCTAACCGTCCCTTCCAACTATTTCCCCTCAGATCTTCTCTCTATCTTAGACGTCTTCAGGAAAAATAATCCATACACAACCGGACCAATAATGAGCGTCAGCTTAATTTAAAAGTTAACCTTCTACTCTGTTTTATATTCCTATTTCTCAACATTTCCATCATTGTTCATAAAGTCGATCTGGAAAAAATAGTTTGATATGATAATATAAATAAATGTGTTAACCTTCAAACCATTTTAGTTAACCTTTATATTTTATGGGGGGATTTTATGTTTAAGCTGCGCGGCCATCATCTCTTCTGTCTTTTGGGCTATCGGGGAATGGGCTATTCCCGGGAATACGCGGAAAATATGACACGTATGCATAAAACCTTGAGAGACAATCCCAGGACATGGATACAGCTAGTAAAAGGGCCGGATCATTTGTGTGAAAAGTATCCCAACTCAGGTGAATACCATTGTGAACACGATAATATTTACGAAAGAGATGCTGTTATTCTAGAGAAATTAGGGCTTCATATCGGGCAAATTCTGTACTGGCAGGACATTGAATTAAACATCCGGAAGCATGCTCTTCCCTCAGATATACAGACTGTCTGCGAAACTTGTTCCTGGCGCTCTTATGGAGTCTGTGAAGAAGGCATTCGGGATATTCTTGAAGGGCAGGGTTTAAGGGAAGTAAAGTAAGCCTCTATTAGAATACTTTTCTTAAAAATGGCAGCATCCATTTATTTATCCCTCCATTCAGGCATTAGTCTATTCTTTCCGGAATATAGGTAGAAAAAAGAAATAAATGGAGGGAATTTCGTGGCATTTGCGGCAATTTTGACAGTTGGTCAGCTAAAGTATCCAGAAGAACACCCTGCCTCAAGGGAGTTCTTTATAGCAGGAAATCAAGTTATGAGAGAGGCCGCTAAAACCGGGCAGCTTATAAAAGAATTCAATCCTAATAGAGTGAAACTCCCTGAAGAAAAAATTAAGGGCAATAGAACTCCTATCCTTACCTTAACAGTATGGCAAGACCTGCAATCCTTATACCGGTTTACCTATTCAGGCAGCCATAGGCAAGCATTGCAGGACAGGAATAAGTGGTTTGGTCCTCTTCCGGAAAGGCAGCCTAATTATGTGGTATGGTGGACAGATAAATTATCGGATGTTTCCTGGAAGGAAGCTTTCAAAAGATATGATACTTATATCCAGCATGGACCTGATTCTTTCGCATTTGACTTTAAGCATCCGTTCAATGAACTTGGGGAGCCGGTCTCGCTTAAATAGCTATGAAAGAAAGTTACTTTTTCTTTTTAATCAATTCTATTAAATAACACATTTGCGAAATTATTAATGACAGCAGTAAGACAATAATTATTCCGAATGTGTTTACCGCTTCTTCTGCCGAATCGCTTCCGACCATATTTACTGAACCCATTATAATAATGAGCAAGGCACTTACTAGTACTGATAAGAAGAAAATACTAATATATATTTTGACATGGAATCCCCCTGCTCTTCAGAGTATATTGTTTCGTTTCTTTTTGCGCTTTCTTTTTTTATAGCCCTTCATTATATGAAAAAGGATTTCGTCTATTCAAAGAGATTAAGCCCTGAAGGTCTTCCCAAGATGTCCGCCCAGTCCGTAATAGTGTCTGAAATTATAAATAAGCGGACTCCATTCATAGGGGTTCACATGATGATCCTCCATAATGATGGATGTATGGGCATGAACTTTTAATGCTTTTACTTCTACGATAGCAAAGCTTGGGTCATGCTCCGGAATCCTGATATGTTCCACCCTGCTCTCAATTTGCAGGGGACATTCCAGGATTCTAAGGGGCTTCACGATTTCTGCTTCCTGCTTACTAAGGGAGGCTGCCGAGAATTTATCCCTCTCAAAACGAAATGAATTATCCCGTTTGTATTCCGGTACTGGATTCTTGCCTGTCAGCGGTGCCAAAGCCTCTACATTCCTCCAGAGGCCGGGGCCGGGAACGTTCACCACGCACTCAGGATGATTACGAAGGTTTTCCAATGCCTTTCCCCCTTCCCCGATTCCAAGAACAATACATTCCCCTAACGCCCATGACGAGGATAACGGGCTGATGTTGGATGTTCCATCTTCATTAAGTGTTGTTAATAAGACCACTGGTGTTCCATAGTATAAAATTTTGGGGTGAATGGGTTTAGTTCTTATTTCTTCCTTTTTCATAACTTGTTCCTCCTGAATATTTTTTCAATTATCATTGTAAGGGCTAATTATTTCAATTATCATCGAAATATGGATTACATGGAGGAATGGGATATGATAGTGAATTCTAACGTTGCAAAAGTCGCTTCTCTAATCAGTGAACCCAGTCGGGCAGCTATACTGACCGCCTTATTGGATGGCCGCTTTCACACTGTAAACGAGCTCGCCCATATGGCACGGGTTAAGCCGCAAACGGCCAGCTTCCACCTCAAAAAAATGCTGGATGCTCAAGTAGTGACAGCAGAAAAACAGGGAAGGCACCGGTATTATGGAATCATGAATCAAGAAGTTGCCAGAGTGATGGAATCCTTTCTATCCATTGCCCCTGCAGCAGAAATTAAATCTTTTAAACATGCCTCTGAAGATAAAGCAATCCGCTTTGCCAGAACATGCTATGATCATCTCGCTGGAAATTTAGGGGTGCAAATAACTGAATCGCTAAAAAAAAGAGGATTTATTGCTGAAGTAAATGACACATTCAGTGTTACGGAAGAGGGAAAAGAATTTTTCCACACCATGCAAATAGACCTGGCCTCATTAAAAAAGAAACGCCGCTCTTTTTCCCATAAATGTCTGGACTGGAGCGAAAGACGCCATCATCTTGCAGGTGCACTGGGGAATGCCATCCTGGAGATACTCCTGGAACGAAATTGGATCCAGCGTATCCCCAAAACCCGGGCTATCAAAATAACCCCTTCTGGATTGAAGGGACTTAAGGATACCTTTGCGATTGATATGGATAGAGAATAAAAAAGGTACCCTCGCTTCCTGGATGCGGGTACCACTGGCATTCCTATTACCGTCAAATCTGCCGAACTATGATTCTATCCAAGCCACTGACAATTGTAAGCTAAAATACCTAAGAGTGCCCCCACACCTGATCCAAATCCTAACCCAAACAATGCCCATACAGCTTTTCTATTCACTTGCTTTTTATTCTTTTCACCCAAGATCAGTACCTCCCTATAGAATGGACAGTAGCTTCCATGACAAAAAATGCTGCTCTATATTTCATGCACCTGTAAAAAAATGTATGAATCCATCATTACAATATACTATGCTGAATTGGAAATTCCTTCTATAAAACAAAAGA